>JBAUYE010000334.1:0-2412 GCA_049584615.1 Candidatus Sulfotelmatobacter sp. | reverse complement strand
CACGATGCGATCCGTCTGATCAGCAAAAAGAAATATGAAAAGATCGCCTTTGCGCCGGGCACCAGCTTCAGCGATGAACCCGAAAATGTGACCGATGCGTGGAGGATTAAGAAATTCAAACACTGAGCCCGCTGGCGCGCGCCTTTTTCGCCCACAAGCCGCGGCGCGTGGCTCGCGAACTCCTCGGCAAAGTGTTGACCAGGCGTGGAACAAACTTGCACCTCAGGGCGTACCATCATCCAGGAAGCACCTGTTCGTGCTCCTTGCAGACTCCGCGGGGGAACAACCATGAGCAAAACTGTGAAAGCCGTCTCCATTCTCGCCATGCTCCTGCTTGCCGCCGCCGGCAGCCTTGCCGGGACTGCTGCCGCAGCCGATAACTCCGGGTCAATCGCTATCGTTTTCAAGGATGGGCACCGCCAAACCCTTGACCTGGCCGAGATTGCGCGCATCGACTTCAAGTCTCCCGTCGTGATCGTCTTCAAAGATGGACGCCAGCAGAACCTTCCTGCCGGCACCGTCGCTAGCATTGATTTCGAACCCGCCGCCGGTGTTTCCTTACCCAGCCGGAACCACTTCGTGGGCAAGTGGGAGGTGGGCATGGGTGGAGACGGCGGCAATTTCTATATCACGCTCGAAGCCGACGGCCAAGCCCAGAAGACGCATGGCGAGAGCCACGGCACTTGGGTTTGGGTTGATGGAGAGGCGCGGATCAGCTGGGACGACGGCTGGCATGACGTCATAAGGAAAGTTGGCTCAAAGCACGAAAAATTGGCTTATGAACCAGGCAAATCGTTCGACGATTCGCCGTCCAACGTCACGGCCGCCAGGAATACGGAGCCCCGGCCAATTTAGCCGCCCGAAAGCCCCGTCTTGCGTTTAAGATTTCGCTGGCATGGGCACACCTCCAAGTAAACTCGATCGGGAAAAACTTCAGCCTCTTCATCGCGCCTTCTTCGCCCGCAAACCGCGGCGCGTGGCTCGCGAACTCCTCGGCAAGGTGCTGGTGCGCCACAGCGACGGACAGTTTCTGGCGGCGCGCATCGTCGAAGTCGAGGCCTATCTCGGCAAAAACGATCCTGCGTCCCACTCTGCCGCCGGCAACACCGCCCGCACTGCAGTCCTATTCGGACCGCCGGGCTACGCCTACGTTTACTTCATCTACGGCAATCATTACTGCCTGAATGTGTCGTGCGAGCGCGATGGCAAGGCGGGAGGCGTGCTGTTCCGCGCAGTCGAGCCGCTGCGCGGCATCGACGAGATGGCGCGGGCGCGAAAAATCGAGGTGCGCGGACCGCGGGATCTGATTCACCTCACCAGCGGCCCGGGGCGCATGGCCGAAGCGTTCGGCATCACCCGCACTCGCGATAACGGCGGCGATCTGACCTCGCCTCATTCGGGCTTGTGGGTCGGGGACGACGGTTTCCACGCCAGAAACATCAAAACCACCCCCCGCATCGGCATCAGCAAGGCCGCCGATAAGCGGCTGCGCTACATCCTCGCAGGAAACGCCTTCGTTTCCGGACGAAAAACACCCTCCCGAACCTGAAGACCGCCACAAATTTGACAAATGGGTGTACACTGTCGCTCGGGTCAAATGGCGGATAGCCGCTCTGCTCAAGGCATTTCGCTGAAACACCAGCCCATGTTCCGCCTTGGTCGGTTTTTTCCGCATCCTCCGAACGGAACAGATCATCTCAGTACGCAGGAACCTGCATGCGCCGGTTCAGTCTATTTCGCGCTTCGCTCGTCACTCTCACGATTCTAGCCGCAACTGTGCCGCAACTCTCCCTGGCAGTGGATGCAGTCCGGCCCAAGGCACCTGTGGCTCCCTCGAACATTGTGATCGGCTTCGTCGGCGGCTTTGTCAGGCATGACAACCCGCACCAGGGTCCGGTTCAATTCGCACAACAGATCCGGCGAACCTTCTCCAAAGATACTTATGTGCGGGTTTTTGAGAACCGCCGCAGGAAACAAGCGTACGACGCTGTCCTCCGCCTTCTCGATACCAATCGCGACGGCGTACTTTCCGCAGAAGAAAAAGCTCGAGCCCGCATCATTCTCTTCGGCCACAGCTGGGGAGCGTCCGCGGCCGTGACGCTGGCCCGCGACCTGCAGCGCGTGGGCGTGCCGGTTCTGCTGACCGTGCAGGTCGATAGCGTCGCAAAAGTCTGGCAGAACGATTCCGTCATTCCTGCCAACGTCGCCGAGGCCGTGAATTTTTATCAGCCGCATGGCATCATTCACGGCCGGCCGCAGATCGTCGCCGCCGACCCCGATAAAACTGCGATCCTGGGAAACTACCTCGTCGATTACAGAAAGAATCCAGTGCCGTGCCCCGGCGCCTCCTGGGCTGATCACGTCTTCATTCCTGACCACATGCAAAGCGAATGCGATCCTCACCTTTGGTCG
>JBAUYE010000333.1:0-5288 GCA_049584615.1 Candidatus Sulfotelmatobacter sp. | reverse complement strand
GTTCTAGAGGCGCCAAAGGCTTATCCCGCTGAAGCTTCCGTAGACGTTCCAGTTGCTCCTCTTGCGTTTTCCTCGCTTCCTGGAGTGTGGGCTGTCGCGTCATCCGTGACTTGGTTGGCTCCTATCGGAGGTTAGGTTGCTTGTTGGGAGTTTATTTGGGGATGGGGATGTTCACAGGTGGACGCGCTGAGATCGCTTACTTCTTGTTCATCCAGACACGCCAGGTTAGGGGGCCGGCTTCCTTATTGGTGATGGAGCGGCCCGCCAGCTTGAGGGCCAGCTTGATCTGACCGTGATGGTAGCCCTCGTGCCAGATCATGTGCTGGAGCAGGAGGATGGGGTGGTCGTAGTGAAGATTCATTTCGCGGCGTGCCTCCACTCTACTTTTTACCGCGTCCCGCACGGCCTGGGCGCTGTCGTTCAGCATCTGCGCCATGCGACCGCGGTCGCGCTCGACTGCCCACTCTTGCTCGGGCAGGACTTTCTTCGGCAGATCCTTCCTGGGCAGGTCTCTGGCGAACTCGGGAGCGTCTTCTGAGACGAAGACAAGCCGCACGTGGTGGATGTGGGTGAACAGCTGCGCGATGGATGGGCTACCCTTCATTGCACTGATGTCCATCGCGCTCTCCGGAAGGGCGCGGAGCAGGTTGAGCAGGATGGTGTTGTTGCGGTCCCAGGAATCGAGCAGCGCCTCGAGCAGGTTTTGGTCAGGTGTTTCAGACATGATCTACACACCCAGTTTGCTGGTGGGGAATTGTAGCGAATTTTGCGGCGAGCAGCACACCCTCGACGGAGACGCCGCATGCGCCAAGAACGCGAAAGGATGGGCCGCCCCCACTGAAGCCAGAACCCGGCTTGAGTGGGCCACCTGCCCGCCTTTCGCAGAGAGCGCGACGCCCGCGTTAATTCCGAGGCATCTTCTGCTTCTGCGCTGCCGCCAACTGCCTGGCTTGCATGTCTTTGATCCGCTTCATCATTTGCGGATGGCGCGCCCATTCAATCTGTTTCTCCGGCGGTGCGCCGAACAAATCGGGATGGATATAGAAGCCGCGCAGCCGCGCGTCTTTTTCCTGCTCGACTACCAGCGGGTGCGCTTTGGCATAGGCATCCTGCCGCACGCCCGTCACCTGCCAGGAGACCTTGACGTTGGGCGTGCTTGTTCTGATCTCGAACTGGTTGTTTTCGATCTCGTGTGCCACGATGGCCTGGGCGAATTGCCCGATCGCCGTCAACTGGTAACGGAGGCCAGTGTTGAGCAACCCTCCACCTATTTGGGTTGAGCAGCCACGGGTTGCCCGACGACCCGAAGTGGCGGCATTGGCGCGGGCGGACTGGCTTGCGGCGCAGCGATTAGCCCGGCTGCGTGCCGCGCGCCGCTGCGTTGCGCCATTCGCTCGCGACGCAGCTGCTCCTGCTCTTGCATCTTTCGGTACCGCTCGGTGAGGTCCGCGAGGCGAACATTTTCATAGCCCACACGCTTGGCTACGATGCGGTAGTCGAAGGCGACATTCGATTGCCCCCCACCCAGCTCGCGCACTTCAAACGAGCTCCAGGATTTTTGCGCTACGTACAATCCTTTGCAGTCGCCGTTTGGGGTCAGGAATACGTGATACTCGGTCCCGGTGTTTACGGTCTGGGTAAAGGTGGGATCGAGCGCGACGGTGGCTGCTCCGCTGCGCAGCGCGCCGGAGCCGAAATCCTCGAACCAGTTTTCCGGCGATTGCATAGAATAAAGCGCGACTTTTCGCGCCCCGCTGTCCACGTCGGCTGCGGTGATAACCTTGCCGGTGCAGCCCAAGTCGCCGCTTACGCCCATGCTGCAGCTACCAGACTGGCCCTCGGCCACTAGGACCACAGCACCGGTTCCGCCGCTTCCTCCGTTAGACAAAAGCAGGGTCGGAACTTCCCCAGAGTCGTTCAGGAAATAGCCGGCGTAGTCGTTGTCAGCGGTTCCCGCCACTGCGGCATGGTTCCCCCCCCGACGAGGCCCCCGTGTCGCCCCATACTCCGGTGCGGGCTAGGCCCATCCCCTGCTGGCTCGCGCTACCCGATTCTCCGTGAACGCCCACGTTGGAACTCTGAACATCCAGCGCGTAGGCAGGCGCGGTGGTGCCAATGCCCACGTTGGCGCTGACAGTTTGTCCGTTCACGCCGTTGATGCTGCCCAGCACCAGCGCATTGCTCTCGGCGACCTCAGCGTTAGCGCCAATGGCCGTGGCGTTGGTGAGCGATCCCGTTGAGAATGCGGCCCCGGTCCCTAAAGCGGTGTTATTCTTCCCTGTCAACGCACTACCGTCGACAGTTCCTCCTGCAGCGTTGCCGATCCCTGTGTTGGCGAAGCCGGAGGTACTTTTCGAGAGTGCCTCGTGGCCGACGGCGACGTTATAGGCGCCCGTATTATTGGACCCGAGGGCTCTCATGCCGATGGCGACGTTGACGCCGCCCGTAGTGTTGGAGGCAAGCGCCTGGTAGCCGGTAGCGGTGTTGGAGCCGCCCGTCATGGTCGAGTTTCCGGCAAATCCCAGAAATGCGTTGAAGTTCGCGGAAGATCCGAAGGCAAACGGAGTACCCGCGATATCGAAGCCAGTCGTAGCGCTCACAGAGCCATCTGAGCTGATATTCCCCGTGACCGTCTCATTGCCTGTGACGGTGGGAAATGTCTGCCCCGTGGCGAAGGTGAAGAGGCCCTTGCTGCTGATCTTCAGTCCGGTCTCGGCAGGCGCGGCCGTGCCCAGCCCGTAGAGTAGATTCAGCGTGCCGGACGGCGCGGTGGTGTCGTTCGCGGCGGGCTCGGCATGCCAGCGGAATGTCTGGTTCACCGCCGTAGCACTCGTGCTGTTGTAGGAAGATGCCACAAAATTCAGCCCTTGCGAGACATCGCCCGCTGTGGCCGTTGCCGTACCGGTGGCCGGCAAACTCAGCGTGCCGCGAATGGTGCCAGCGCCGTTGACGTCCAGTTGAGTGGCTGGCGTGATGGTGTCAATGCCGATCTTGGCTGTGGTTGCGCTGCCGGTCTGAAACACTGCTGAATCGATGATGGTCGCGGCTCCGCTGAAAATCGGGAGATAGTTGAGGGTGCCTCCGGTGGTGGTCACGTCGGTGGCAGTCAGAGGCGAGACTGTTTCGGTGGTGCTGCTCGACGCAGACGAGCCGATGGCGGCTGGTGCGGCCAGCACGAAGGCCGAGGGCGGAAATCCCCCCAAGGTTTCCGCATCCCCGGCCTTCAATGCATACGGAGCGCTGACCAGCAGCACACGCGGCTGTTCGGCCTGCCCCGAGACTTGCACTCCCACCCAGCGGGCTTGTTCGGAGGTGAACAGATCCGCGGGAAGCCCGTCGGGCTTGGTCGTGCCCAGTAAAGCGGTGTAGTGGCCATTGCTGTCGGCGGTTACATTCTGTGTCTCGAGCCAGAGCGGAGCGCCGCCGGACTGCTCGGAGTAGAGCGCGAAGGTGATGCCGACCACGCCGGTCAGAGGATTGCCGTTGAGATCTTTGGCCGTGCCGCCGAAGCGGACCAGACGGGGCAGGGCCGATGCAGTTGCAGTCGAAGTCTGGGCTACGGTTGGTGGCGTTAGAGATAGAAGGAGCGACAAGGATCCAAGTGCCAGCCCAGCGATGCGGAGTTTCATGGTCGATTCCTCCTCGGGAGATTTGTGGCTTCCTGAGCGAACAAAGAGCCCTGCAGACGACGGCTGAATCCCGCGCTCATACAGAAAAGCGGAAAAAGCGGGGGAAACGCCTCATCGGGCGACAAAATATTTCCGGCCGCGCTCGGGAACTGTCCCACTCAAGCCGAAGGACGGCTTGAGTGGGACACCCGTCCGTCCGAAAGTTGCGCGGAGGATTATGTTGGGCAGTTGTTGCTTGGTTCATGTGCAGGAAATTGCGGCCTCAAATCGGGGATGACGTTACTGCACGAGTGCCGATTGCTGCCCTGAAAAATCTAGCGAGCTGTGGCGGCGGATGGCGTGGGCGGGAGCACGCGAAAGCCGGCAGCATCGAAGACGTAGGTTTTCACTTCGCCTTCGCCGCCCTGGGCGGGGATTTCCTTCCCGTTCAGCTCGAAGCTGATGCCTGCGGCATTTCCCGCCTTGACTACGACTTGCCCGCTGGCGCGAACCGAAGTGTGCGCGGGCGCGATCAGGGTTTCATGGGCTACGGGCTTGCCATCGGCGGTGATCGAGACCCAGCTGGTTTCGTCGGCGCGGATCAGGACGGTGAAGGTGTTGGTCGCGGCGGGTGGAGCGGCAGTGGCCTCCTCGGCCGTGGGATTGGCGGAGGACGAGTTTGCGGGAGGCGTGGTCGCGGCGTTGGCGGCGGCTTCTGTCGAGATTGGCGCGGAGGAAGGTTTAGCTGACGACGGGATTCCCGTAGGCGGTATTTTTGCCTTCAGCGGAGCTGCGGCGTGTGGCGGCTGACTTGGGCGTGACGGCGGAGCGCTGATGGGAGCGGCAGCCGGTGCTTGATTGGAAGCGAGTGCGGGCAACGGCGCGGGTGCGGGCTGGCGGTGACGGCGAGAATTCCAGAGCGCGAGGGTGAGGGTCACGAGCAACAACGCGACCGCCAGTTTTCCCCACGGAATTTCGGCGGCAGAATTGTGGTTAAGGCTACTGTCAGCGGCGGAGCGCTCGGGGTTTCCTGCCGGATATTTCTGGCGGAAACGCGCTGCAGGCAGACGGGCTGCGGAATCGGGTGACGAGGAAAGATCTTGAGGACGAGGATCTCCCCCACGACGATCTTCTTTGCGACGAAACTGTTTGCGCCGATCTTCGGTGAGGAGCTGGCGGCCGGTGTTGTTGCGGGGACGATCGTGACCTGAAGGATCGTGGTCGAGACGATTGTGGGTTTCCGGCGAGCCGGGGTGCGACTGGATTTGATTCTCGCGCGATTGATTTTCGCGAATCTGACTCTCGCGCAAGGCGGCCAGGTAATCGGCTATGGCTGCTTCTTCGTTCAGGCCGACCTGGCGGGCGTAGGCGCGCACGAAACCTTTGTTGAAGACGCCGCCGGGGAGTTGGTCAAAGTGCTCGTCTTCGAGGGCGCGCAGCATGCGAGTGCTGATTTTGGTGGTTTCGGAGATGGCATCAAGCCCGATGCCTTGCTGCTCGCGCTGCTTGCGAAGTTTTTCTCCGAATGTTCCCAAGGCCGGCTCCGCCAGACGGGTTAGATTTCCGTCCGCATCGAGATAATCATAGGCGAACGCGGGGGCGGACGCTAGAAGAGGATGGGTGACGGGGGTTACGTGGGGGAAGGTACCTCGGGGGCTAAAGCCCGGAGCTGATTATGAC
>JBAUYE010000332.1:0-46048 GCA_049584615.1 Candidatus Sulfotelmatobacter sp. | reverse complement strand
GGACAGAGACGGCCGCTGTCGCGGCTGGACAGCCGGGGACGGCTGTCCCCACATTCGAGCAAAACGAGCCTGCGGAGGTTATTTCGATTCAGGCTATGGCTATGCCTGCCAACATGGTCGCTAATATTTCGATCGATTTGATTGAGAAGAATCCTTACCAGACGCGGTATGTGTTTGATGAGGAGATGTTGCAGGAGTTGCGGGATTCGATCAAGGAACACGGGGTGGTGCAGCCGGTGGTGGTGCGTCCGGCGGAGGAGGAAGGGCGCTACATTCTGGTGCTGGGCGAGCGGCGGTTGCGGGCCTCGAAGATGGCGGGGAAGGACACGATCCCCGCATTGGTGCGCCGGCTTTCGCCGCAGCAGGCGGCGGAGATGACCGTCCTCGAGAATGTGGTGCGGGAGGATCTGAATCCGATTGAGCAGGCCGAGGCGTTTCGAGTGTTGAGCCTGCAGTTCAAGTTGACGCAGGTGCAGATTGCGGACCGGATTGGAGTGTCGCGGGAAACGGTGGCGAACTACATGCGGCTGTTGCGGCTGCCGGAGAAAGTGATGAGCTACATGCTCGAGGAGCGGCTCAGCTTCAGCGATGCGCGCGAGCTGTTGCGGCTGGAGAGTGAAGAGTACATCGAGGCGGTTGCGGAAGAGATTGTGACGCACAAGCTGAAGTGGGACCAGATTGAAGACCGGGTGATGCGGATCAACGGGTCGTTCGCGATGCTGCCGGGGCAGACCTTGCCGGGAGAGAAGAAGAAAAAAGGTGGGGCGCGGTGGATGGATCCGAATGTGCGGGCGGCGCAGACCGATATGGAGCGGACTTTGGGGATGCGGGTTCGGATTCGAGACCGGCATGGCAAGGGGAGGATCGTGATTGAGTATGCTTCGGTCGATGATTATGAGCGGGTTACTGGGATGCTTCGGGGGAAGAAGTAGGGACCCAGTTCTCAGGTCCCAGTTCTCGGTTTTGGAGGGCGGCCCTTTGGCCGCCTTTGTTTTTTTCGGGTGCTGGGGGGAATCAAGGTGGTAAGAGTGGGATACCGAGATGATTCACGGACGGTTTCGCGGAGGAGCGATTACTTGTTGCGGTTGATCTCGGCCGCTAGGTGGGATCGGTGCAAAATGTTGACTAGTTTGATTCGTGAGAACTGGGCAAGATTGCGGTCTTGACCGCTCCCAACGGCTTCGGGAGAATGCCTCTTGGGGCCGGTAATGGTTATCCGGATTGCAGGGGTCCTTCTCTACGCAGGGGCTTGCGCTAAGCGCGCAAGTCCCTGCTCCGCTGAGGATGACAAGGGTGGGGGTGCTGGCTGAATTCTTGGAGAGATGTGGCTATGACTTTGACTGAGGTTGAGAAAGCTTTGGGGTCGGTGGCGGGGCAGTTGATGAACGGCGAAGTCGTTTTGCTGGAGGGACAGAAGATTCCGGTTGAGCGCGTGGGGCGTGGGCGGTTGCGGATGGTTCAGTTCCGGCTGAATGGGCGGGTGTTGGAGGCGATTGAACAGAATCCTGAGAAGCCTAGCCGGTGGGGGAAGCTGGCGCGGGAGAAACATCAGGTGGTGCAGTTTCGGGATGTGGAGATGCATCGGTATGTGGCTGTCTCCGTGGATGGGGAAGTGCGGGAGTATGGGAAGTGAAAGTACCCAGTACCTAGTACACATGCCCATCCCGGCACCGCGATTTGATTATTCGCTTTGGCCTACCACGTCGAACTTTCTGGTTTTGCCGTCGGGGAAGAGGAATTCGTAGGCCTGGTAGGAGTCGTAGGTGTTTCGATGCTCGTCTTTGACTAGCTTCGCTTTGTAGTCGCCCAGCGCAAGCAGTTGGCTGATGCCGAGCTCTGACAGCAATTCGTATTTCTTACCGTCGATGATCACGTCCAGATCTTGAGAGTAGCCGTGACCGGCAAAAGCGATGCGGGTGGCGCTGACGTGGATCGTGACGGTGGAGTCGGCGGGTTTGGGGTCGGATGCGTGGGAGAAGGTTGCGAGTAACAAGAGGATGGGTAGTGTGAGTTTGTGCATGGGGCGCCTCGTTTCTGTGTTGGGTTAATGGGAGTATATCTCGGGTATTCGCGTGGCATGGAAGTGCGGACGGCGCCGGCGGTTCGGGGAGAACGCCCGTCGAGGGCAGCGTGGCGGCTGAGATTGCAGGGGTCCTTCGACTGCGTAAGCGCTTGCGCTAAGCGCGCAAGCGCTTGCTCCGCTCAGGATGACAATCGTCGGAAGATCCTATTTGGCGAAGAAGTAGTCGAAGGATTTTATGGCGGTGAACTCGTCGTCTTTGATGTCGAAGACGGTGTAGAGCTTGGTGACCTGGACGATGTCGTGAACTTTTTTGGTGAGGCTGAGGAGTTTTAGTTCGCCGCCGGCGCTGCGGACGGCGGTGTAGCCGCTGACCAGTTCCCCTACGCCGGAGGAATCGATGTAATCGACCTGAGCCAGATTGAGGACGATTTTTTTCTTGCCATCGACCAGGAGCTGACGGATGGTGTCGCGAAGCTGTCCGGTCTCGTCGCCCAGGGTGATGCGTCCGGTGATGTCGACGATGGTGACGTGGCTGACTTCGCGGATGGTGATGGACATGATGCCGATTGATTGTACCTCGGAAGTTCGGAATCTACCACGGAGACACTGAGGGGCGGAGAGATGCTTTAGCGGGTCCGTTTTGAAAGGTGTGCAGTGGGGTGATTCCGGCGAAAACCAAGGTCCCTCGCTTCGCTCGGGATGACAGTTCTTTGATCAGGCAGGGCCGTAATGGAAATGCCTTGCTGGGTTCGTGGTGGTGCCGGAGTTGAAGGGGTCCTTCGACTACGCGAGCGCTTGCGCTTCGCTTAAGCGCTTGCTTCGCTCAGGATGACAGGGCTCAGTAGCTTAGTGAGTTGAAGGCAGATGCGTGGGGGATGGAGTGGGAGTCGCGGATTTCCTGGATGGGGCTGGTGACGATTGGGGTGTCGTATTCGGGGTGGTGAAATTCGAGGTGCATGCCGCGGCCTACGTATTGCAGCTTTAGCATGGAGCCTCCCCAGGTGGAACCGGCTATGGCTACTTGCACTGGGTGGGGACAGAATTCGGGATGGCCGGAGATCAGAGCATGGCTGCCGCCTAGAAGAACGGCGGTGTAGCAGTGGTGCATGGTTTGGATTTCTAGAACTGTTGAGGGTGGGAGGTCGTGGAGAAAAACTCCACCTTCGATTTCAGACTGGATGATGGCGTGGTTAACGTCGTCCGCTAGATTGGGGTGCGGGGTGAACATGGGGAATGCCTTACTAGATGCTGCCTAAGGGTAATGGGTTTCGGGGGGCGGGGCAAGGGGAGAGTGGGGTTTTTCGGGCACGTTGGAAGGTGGACTTGTGGGGCTGGGGGCGCTGGTGGGTCACGGCGGTCCGTGGTAGGAACTCCCTGATGGGCCGCTGATAGCGGAGAGATGCAAGGGGTCCTTCGACTGCGCACGACCGTCCTGTCGGACGATCATGCTCCGCTCAGGATGACAGAGGTATGGTGGTGATTGCTGTTCTGGATGACAGAGACGTGGTGGTTATTGCGGTTGGGCGCTGCTTACGGTTTGGGGCTTGGTCTCGTCGGCGGTGCCGATGGCGTCGCCGGAGAGGATTAGTTCTACGCGGCGATTTTGCTGGCGGCCTTCGGGAGTGTCGTTGGTGGCTATGGGTTCGGTCTTGCCGTAGCCGTGGGCTTCTACGTTAGTGGAGCTGATTCCCTGCTGGACGAAATAGTCGCGGACGGCCTGGGCGCGGCGTTCGGAAAGTTGCTGGTTGTAGTCGTCGCTGCCTACGCTGTCGGTGTGGCCTTCGATGGCTAGGTGCAGACTTGGATACGCTAAGACTATTCCGGAAACTTTCGCCAGGCGCTCGCGGGCTCCGGGTAAGAGTTCGAAGCTGCCGCTGCGGAATAAAACGTCTGACATGTTGGCGATCAGGCCGCGGGCGGAGTCGCGCGTCGCTAAGATGCTGTTGAGTTGCTGCAGGAGGCGGGCGCGGAGTTCCTGCTTTTCGTTTTCGGCTTGCTGACGGAGCGCGTCGGATTGGGCGGCTGCTTGTTTTGCTTTGTCGGTTTCGGCGGCTAAGGCTTGCTGCTGGGCTACGGCTTCTGCTGTGGCTTTCTCGGCTTCGGCTTTTTGACGCGCGGCTTCGGCGGCGGCGGCTTCCGCTTCCTGCTTCATCTTCAGAGCTTCGGCTTTGGCTTGTTCAGCTTCGGCGCGGGCGGCTTCCGCTTCGGCGCGACGTTTGGCTTCGGCATCGGCGTCGGCGCGGGCTTTGGCTTCGCGGGCTGCCGCGGCGGCCTGGGCTTCGTCCTCAGCTTTTTGCTTTACTGCCATTAAGCGCGCTTCTTCGGCGGTTTCCGTGGCTTCTTTGGCGGCGGCTTCTACTGCGGCTTTGTTTTGCTTTTGGCGGTAGATGCTTTCCGCGTTCAGCAGTTGCTGACTGGCTTTGGAAATTATGAAGGCGGCGTATTTGTCTCCGGCGGCGATCCGGGCGATGCGAACGGCGTTGCGGGCTTCGAAAAGCTCGAGCGGAGTTTTGCTGTCGATGCCGAAGATGGCGTCTTGGATATGTGTGTTGGTCGAAGAATATGTGCCGCGGCTTACGAGATCATATTTGGCTTCGATGTTTTCGCCTCCGGCGCCGTCGACGGGAGCACTTTCCATGACCACCATGTTGCCGGGAGCGGTTACGGCGAAGTAGGGCTCGGCGGTTACGATCATGCCGAAAGTCTGGAGATCGGTTGCGGCTTTGAGGTGTGCGGTGTTGCTGTTGTGATCGATGGTGACTTCGCCCAGATTCACGGGGCGGCCTTGCGGAGATACGGCCCAGAGAACGTAGGTCAGGTATTCGAGTCCGAACTTGGTGGCGTCTTCGAGATTCTGGAATTTTACTTCGATCTGGAAGTTGGTCTTCTTGCCTTCTACGCGGGCTTCGCCGGTTGCGCCTTGGAGGAGATCGGTGCCGTGGAAATCTACTTTGGTCGAGCCACCTTGCAGGCGGTAGTGGACAGCTTTGGTGGTGCGGGTTACGGTGGCGGCTTCCGGAGTCGTAGTAGTCGGGGCCGGCGCGGTTTGCGCGGACGCGAGCGTGGCGGCGCAGAGGATGATGGCTAGAGACAGGTTTTTCACGAGGCTCTCAGTCTGGGGGAGACTTTGGCTGCTGTATTCGTTAGTGATTCCTAATCATCTTCGTTGAAGATGGCGGGGGGGACAAGGACAGGAAGGACTATTCGGGGATGGTCCTTTGGTCACCGGGGTGGATTGGAGCTTTGGGCCACGAGCACTTGCCGACGACATTGGCGGTGACAGCAAGTTGCATAGGTCCTTCGCTTTGCTCAGGATGACAATCCTTATTGATCGCAAAACATCTACTTGGCGATGAAATCGGCGAAGGAGGCTACCTTGCCGAAGTAGATGCGGAGAGTGCATTTGGAGCCGTAGTGGGCGAAAGCGACCTCGAGTGTGTCGGCGGCGTCGGAGACCTGGTCGGTTTCCATTTGAGCGCGGGCGAGATCCTGCTTCTCGTCGTAGGCGGCGCCTGGGGTTACGTTTTTGTTGACGGCGAGAGTCCATTTGCCTTTTTCGGGAATGGGGTAAACGGTGTAGGCGCCGATGGGGATGGTTACGCCTCCGAAGGTGAGTGGAGCCTCGCTGAAGAGGGTCATGGGAGTGCCGCCGGGGGTCCAAGGCTTGCCGTTAGAGACTTTGTCGTTTTTTGCGGTGACGGCGTTATAGCGGATGTAGACCTGGCGTCCGTCGTCGAGATTACAGCTGGCGGTGGAAGGCTCGGATTGCGCCGAAGCGATGGCCGTGAGAGTTGGCAGGAAAAGGATGGCGACTACGAAGCGAGCGCGGAGCATGGGAGACCCCTCTGGGCTAAACAGTTTAGCTCCGAAATGGGCGGAGCGGAAGGAAATTTGAGTTCTCACGCCCGGGGCGAGGGATTTGCCCCGGTTGTCGCTGGTCTTCGGTGATGTACTCAGACGGGTGGGGCGTTGCTACCGTGAGTGGCGAGGACACACACTCATGGCGAAAGCAGCGAAGCTGAAAATTCTTTATGGTGAAGGGGATGCTGAGGAACAGGCGGTTGCGGCAGCGGCCTTTGAGAAGGCTGGGCACACGGTAGAGAAGGCCGTGGGACGAAAGGCCGTGGAAGCGGCGATTGGCAAGGGCCGGTTCGACCTGGTAGTGCTGGGTCCGAGTTTGAGCCGGAATGATCGGCATCATCTACCTTATATGGTGAAGAAGGCGCAGGCCGAGGTTAGCGTGCTGGTAATGCACGCGGATGGAAGCAGGCATCCTTATGTGGATGCTTGTACTGACACCGGGGCCAGCGTGGAGAATGTTCTGGCGCGGATTGAAGGGATGGCGATTGCCGGGGTGATTCCAGCGGCTTCCGGTGCGGCTGCTGGGAAGTAGTAGCCAGTACCTAGTACCTAGTTCTATCGAGAGCGGCTTTGCGGCCGCTCTTCTTTTTTGGACGGTAGAAAAAGCTTAGCCACAGGGGTCGCAGGGCGGCACAGGGTAATTCAGATTAGAACGAACCTGCGTGGTTAACTGGTGGGATTGGTTGCGAATTAGGGCGGTTGTTTCATCGGTTGTCCGGGCTTGATGGGATCGAAGTGGAATTTCTTGTTGCGGGCTGGTTTGAATTTCAGCGCGAACCTGGTTGGTAATAGTGGAGTGTCCTGAGAGTTTCGGGGCTTGGTTGGGTTGCTGGGACTGCTGATTTCTGTTTGGAGAGCTCGCCCAGTGGACTTCCTATCCAGAACTTCTACCTGACACAACTTTAGAGAAGCGAATTGTCGTGCATCACATCCAAAGCGGTGTGCGAGGAGGGCGCGATGGGCATTAGTGCGGAGTTTTTGCCGGAGTTTGATTTGGAGATGGCGGCGGCGCGGCGGACTTTGGAACGGATTCCGGAAGACAAGCTGGCCTGGAAGCCGCATGAGAAGTCGATGACGCTGGGGCGGCTTGCTGGTCATATTGCCGAGCTGCCGGGCATGGGTGTGAAGGTGATGAAAGAGGACGCTCTGGATTTCGCCAACCGTCCGGCGGGGGAGCCGGCGCGCAAGCCGAACGTGGCGGAGTCGCAGAAGCATGTGCTGGAATTGTTTGATAAGAATGTGGCGGCGCTGCGGGCAGCGATTGCGGGCGCGAGCGATGAACGCTGGGCTGGAAAGTGGACGCTCTCGGCGGGCGAGAGAAAATTCTACGAAGGGACGCGCATGGGTGCGATGCGGCGGATGATGATGAATCATGTGATTCACCATCGGGCGCAGTTAGGAGTTTATTTGCGGTTGAATGATGTGGCGGTGCCTTCGGTGTATGGGCCTTCGGCCGATGAAGGCAAATGAGCTTGCTGTTGCCCCGCTGCCTGTCAATGAGTGTAATCGGGATTTACAACCAATCGAGGACAGTTTCCAGGTGGCCGACCGTACAATCGAAGCCAAGCTTGAATGTCATCGCAAGGCCGCAATAGAGCAACGGGGCAAGACACTATGGTGAAAATGGTTCTTATCGCCTTCCTGTTTGCAGCATCCGCATTGGCTCAAAATTCCTCTTCAGTGTGCGGACCTGAGAACGTCAGCTTTAACGTGACGCTCGACAAGTCTCACTCCTCGCCCCCGACAGCAGAGCCGGGGAAGGCGACTGTCGTCTTCATTCAGGACTTTGGCGCACGGAAATTCGGCATTGGAGTGCGCGTGATCGGCAGGGTTGGCGTCGACGGGTCATGGGTGGGCGCAATCAAAGACAATTCCTATCTTTCTGTCTTCCTCGAACCGGGAGAACACCATATTTGCGTGAATCTGAATTCCGAATTGCTCGGAAACCCTGTGGAGTTTGCGCACTTCACAGCGGAAGCCGGAAAGACGTATTACTTTCGCTCGCGATACATATCCAGCGGCAATTTGCTTCTCGCACCTGTCGATAGTGATGAAGCAAAGTATCAGATCGCGATGTTTCCTCTAAGTGTTTCGAAGCCGAAAAAGTGAGGTCCAAGTTTCGAGTGTGTATCACGGGCAGACCGGGAAGCTATCGAAATCAGCCGATTACACTCATTGAGAATTGGCCAACTCAGTGAGAGAACCGGGTAGAATTGGTGCCCTGATGGCATTCCGATTCGAGTTCGACCCGGTCCATAAGATCCTGCTGGCGCGGTTCGAGGGTCAGCTCACGAATGAATCTGCAGCGGAATACCACGACGCCCTGGGCAAGAATTGGAGGGCGACCGATGCGCGTGCCAGCATCTGGGATCTTTCAGGGGTCACCGACTTTGCTGTGGCCGCCGATTTCCTGCGCAGCCTGGCACAGCGCAAACCAATCTCGCCGGGCTTGACCGACCATCCCCGCTTTATCGTTGTCCCGGAAACGGCTGGATACGGCTTGATGCGCATGTTCCAGATCGCGGGAGAGTCTGCACGACCACTGTTGCATGTTGTCCGGACCGTTGATGAAGCGCTCACGGCACTTGGCGCTCAATCCCCCCACTTCGAACCTTTAGAGTGACGGACGGGTTAGTTGATGAAATAGATGGGACGAGAAGGCCGGTCTCCGACGGGATGCTGTAGGCTCCCACGTTATCGATATGCTCGAGACATGTACGGGCCTTCGGCGGATGAGGGAAGATGACGCAAGGCGAGATTTATTTCTTTACCTCGGCGGGCGCAGCCGATGCGGGCTCATCGAGCTTTACTCCGTGCCAGGGGCAGTACTTCCAGCTTGCTTCGACGCGTTCCTTTCCCACTGGACAATACCTCGGCGGGCTCAACGAGGTCAGCGGCAGTTTCCACTCGTAGACACTCTCTTTCGTGCCGAGGATGTTGGTAATCACGACTGAAAAGCTTCCAGGGGCAAGGGGATCGGCGATTGGCTTAGCCATTTTGTCGGCACCCGGAAAGAAATAAATCTGCACGTTCTCGCCCATTGCCCCCAGCATGTTTGCCAGCACGGGTTTGAGGATGGCGGCCAAGCCTTCGGCATCACCCGAGACTTTCTGAACCGATTCGTAGTCATTTCCTGCGGCATCGCGCAGCTCTAGGTTTGAGCGGACCTCGGGCTCTGAAATCCAATTGATGTTGCCGATTCCTAATTTCCCGATGCCTGCGAGGATCACGGTGTATTTGCGTAATCCGACGTACCGTTCGTGAGCCTTCTCCGCCGAGAAGCCGGCGCGTTCAGCAGATTGCTCCCAGAATTCCGTCGGGGTCCACATTAGTATCCCGAGGTAGCCGGGCTCCCTCGTCGTCTGCTGGAGCTCCCTGACAAAGGCGCGAAAATCGACGCCGGTATCGGACCGGGGTGCGATTGCGCGACGGCCGCGGGGAGCAGCGCCAGCGCCAGTATCCAGGAGAACGAATGGGCGCGAGTCATAGGTCTTGATGATCCACCCGGCTGTTATATTTTGCAACTCCAAGACTGGAAAGCGCCATCGGCGATTGTGGCGGCGGCAGTTGCATAGGTCCTTCGGCCCGCAAAAAGCGCGGGCCGAAGGATGACAATTTTTGGACGGCCTGGCGGTGCATTTGAGCGGATAGGGATCCGCGTCGACGTCCCCTCATTCTTTTCTGCTCTAGTTTTCAGCGTCAAGGTGCATAACGAGTAAAAACAAGGTCGGTCGCTTTGGTCTTCTCGTGGCAGGGGAAGCAACTTTTCATGAATGCCGCGTCGCCAGGTTTGCCGTCTGCGAAGTGAGCGAATCCCCAGCCGCCGGTTGCGGCGTACTTTTTTGAGTCCTTGACCATGAACTGAATGTTCGTGGGGGCGCCGGGAACGAAGGATTGGGCTTGGCCAAAGACTTTGTTGTTTTCCTCTGATGGGACGTTGCGGTAATGCAAAGCAGCAATGATTGTGCCGTCCGGGTAGGGAAGCTTGCCTTCGCGGAAGGCATTGAACGCTATGTCGTTGCCCAGGACAGCACCTAAACTGTTGAGGTTGCCTGCTTCATGGGCCGAGGAGATCCACTTCCAGTCGCGGTATCCCTTAGGGATTTCGGTGACGAAGGGCGCTGCGGGCGCGTTCGCCTGTCCTCGTGCTGCGGCCATGAGGGCCACAAGGCCGGCCAATGTTGCGACTGCAACCAGGAAGAATGTGAAGTGTTTCATCGGGTTCCTCCATTGGGGTCGCATTCTACTCTGATCGGATAGGTTTGGCAGGACTGACCGGGCTGGGAATTGACAGCTGATGCAAACTGGCGGTTCACCGATTGAGAATTGGCGGAGTTGGTGGCGTCGCGAGCAGGTTGCATAGGTCCCTTCGACAGGCCCAGGGCAGGCTCTTCGGCCCGCAAAAAGCGCGGGCCTCAGGATGACAAGTCGGAGATGTGATCTGCGTCCGGGTCTATTGCAGGTTCACCTTCATATCCAGGTTGTGGGCTACGAAGGACCAGGTGTCTGCCGTTTCGTCGATCAGCTTTGTAATGGATTTGCCGGCGCCGTGGCCTGCCTTGGTTTCGATACGAATTAGGATCGGCGCCGGGCCGGCTTGGTCGGCTTGCATGGTGGCGGCGAATTTGAAGCTGTGGCCGGGGACTACGCGGTCGTCGTGGTCGGACGTTGCGATCAGCGTGGGTGGATATTTTGTTCCTGGCTTCAGGTTGTGCAGTGGCGAGTAGGCGTAGAGGGCTTTGAAATCTTCGGCATTGTCGGAGGAGCCGTAGTCGCTGGTCCAGGCCCAGCCTATGGTGAATTTCTGGAAGCGCAGCATGTCCATGACGCCGACTTCGGGCAAGGCTACGCCGAAGAGGTCGGGGCGCTGGGTTTCGCAGGCGCCGATGAGCAGGCCTCCGTTGCTGCCGCCGCGAATTGCGAGCTTTGGCGTGGACGTGTATTTGTTGGCGATTAACCACTCGGCGGCGGCGATGAAGTCGTCGAACACATTTTGCTTCTTCAGTTTCATGCCGGCCTGATGCCACTCTTCGCCGTATTCTCCGCCGCCGCGCAGGTTCGGCTGGGCGTAGATGCCTCCCATTTCTAGCCAGACTATGTTCGGGACGGAGAATGCTGGAGTGAGAGAGATGTCGAATCCGCCGTAGGCATAGAGCAGCGTGGGGTTTTGTCCGTCGAGCTTTAATCCTTTCTTGTAGGTCAGGAACATGGGGACGCGAGTGCCGTCTTTGCTGGCGTAGAAGACTTGTTTGGTTTCGTAGAGGCTGGAATCGAAATCGACTTTGGGCTGGCGGAAGACCGCGCTTTTGGCGGCTTCAAGATCGTAGCGATAAATGGTGGCAGGAGAGATGAAGCTGGTAAAGGCGTAGAAAGTTTCTTTGTCTTTGCGCTTGCCGCCGAAACCGGCGGCGGTGCCGATGCCGGGCAGGTCGACGTTGTGGAGGAACGTGCCGCTCAGGTCGTAGACGCGGACTTCGGAGCGGGCGTCTTTCAGATATCCCAGGAGAAATGAATTGTTTACTACGTTCGAGAACTCCAGCTTGTCGACGCTCTGGGGGACTACGGTTTTCCAGTTGGTGCGTTCGGGATGGCGCGTGTCGATGGCGATCACGCGTCCGCGGGGAGCGTCGAGATCGGTCTGGAACCAGAAAACGGGGCCGTCGTTATCGATGAACAGGTACTGCGCGTCGAAGTCGTCGAGAAGTTTTACTACCGGCGAATCGGGTTGAGTGAGGTCTTTGTAATAAATTCGATTCTTGGGCGACGTGCCTTGGGAGACGTGGATGATCAGATAGTGGCCGTCATCGGTCACGTTGCCGCCGAACAACATTTCTTTGTTGTCGGGGCGCTCATAGATTAGTTTGTCTTCGGATTGAGCGGTGCCGAGGCGGTGGTAATAGAGCTTTTGAAAATAATTGGTGTCGCGCAGGGTGGGGCCGGTGGGTTCGTCGTAACGGCTGTAAAAGAAACCCAGGTTGTCTTTGGTCCAGGAAGCACCGGAGAACTTCACCCACTTGAGATCGTCGGCAAGATCTTTTCCGGTGTCGACGTCGCGGACGTGCCATTCGGTCCAGTCGGAGCCGGAGGTCGCGATGCCATAGGCCATCAGTTTGCCGTCCTCGGAGATGGCTTCACCCGCGAGCGCGACGGTACCGTCTGGAGAGAGCGTGTTGGGATCGAGCAGGACGCGAGGTTCGGCGTTGAGGGATTCGGCTACGAGGAGGACATTCTGTTGTTGCAGTCCGGTGTTGTGCTGAAAGAAGTAGCGTCCGCCGTGCTGGCTGGGAGTAGAGAAGCGCTCGTAGTTCCAGAGTTTGGTGAGGCGGTCGCGAATGGCCTGGCGGTAGGGGAGCTGATCGAGGTAGCCGAAGGTTAGTTTGTTTTCGGCTTCGACCCAGGCGTGAGTTTCGGCGGAGTCGGTGTCCTCGAGCCAGCGGTAGGGATCGGCGACTTTGGTGCCGTGGTAGTCATCGACCTGGTCGCTGCGGCGGGCTTGAGGGTAGGTCAGAGGCAAAGTCTGGGCGGCGGAGAGCAAGGTCATAATTGAGAGTAATGAAAACAGAATTGTCGCGTGGCGAGCTAGATGCATGGGGCCTCTGGGTGGAATGGGTGGTGTGGTCTATTTTGCCTGTGGGAGTGGGAAAGACGCAAGACGCCGCCGCGGCGGAAACTCCTTGCGGAGCCGGCAGTGGCGCAAGCTGCTAGGGATCCCCTCGGCTTCGCTCGGGGCAGCCTCTTCGACTTCACAAGTGCTTGCGCTAAGCGCGCAATCACTTGCTCCGCTCAGGATGACAACAGAGTTCGCTACGGGAGGGTGCGGCGGGCTTGCTTACTCGTGGCGGGTTTGTAGTCTGCAGGGTAGAGGACTACGCAGCGGTTGAAGCCTTCGCCATAGCTTTCGGTGCGGAGGTCGGTTTGATCGCGCAGGGCGAGGTGGACGATGCGGCGCTCGCGCGAGGACATGGGAGCGAAGTGAAACGGGGTTCCGGTCTGGCGAACTTTTTCGGCGGCGACACTGGCGGCCATGCGAAGTTCCTGGAGGCGGATGGAGCGCTGGTTCTTGCAATCGAAAGAAATCTTTTCGTGCTCAGCGGAAGGTAGATGGAGGATTTCGAAGGCTAAGAGTTCGAGGGCGCGGAGAAGCTCGGCGCCGCGATCGAGGAGCAGAGTGGAATCGGGGCCGGAGAAATCCACAAAGATTTCGGGCTTCTCCCAGTCCGTCGGGGCTGGGGGATCGACTACGATGCGATATTTGAGGTGAAGACCTCCGTTGGTGACTACGGATTGGAGAAATTCGTTGATGCGGTTGGCGGCGGCGAGTTTGTCCATAAGTCGGCTTTCAGGGTTCAGCTATTTTTCTTTCTTGCGGGCGCGTTTTTCCATCATTTCGCGCATTTCACGGCCTAGCTTGGTGCGGTTCATGACGGCTTGTTGCGCGATCATAATCAGGTTGCTCTCGGTGTAATACAAGTTCAAGCCCGCGGCTAGCTTGAAGAAGATGAAGCCCATAAACAGGGGCATCATGATCGTCATCATTTTTTGCTGGGCGGGATCCATGCCGGCCTGTGGCGTCATGCGTTGCATTACGATCATGCTGACGACCATCAACAGAGGCAGCACCCAGTCGGAGGCGGAGAGATCGGTGATCCAGAGCCAGTGGGCGTGGCGCAACTCGAGAGCGACTCCCAACATTCTGTAGTAGGCGATGAGGAACGGGAACTGAATGATGAGAGGCAGACAGCCGCCGGCGGGATTTACGCTCTCCTTCTTATAGAGCGCGCTGATCTCTTCGTTCATGGCGGCCTTGCGCGGATCTCGCAAGCTGTACTTCTTGTATTTCTCCTGAATGTTTTTGATCTGGGGCTGGATGCGCTGCATCTTCAGCATCGACTTCATCTGCGTGATGCGCAGAGGCAGAAGAAGAATGGTGATGATGAAAGTCTGAATGACGATGGCCCATCCCCAGTTGTGGACGATGTGGTTGTAGGTCCACTTGAGCCAGAGAAAGAGTGGGCGCGCCAGGATGCCCCACCAACCGTAGTTGACGATGCCGCGAAGATCGGGGCTGTCGTTCTTGATGGTGGGTACGGGAACGGCATCGAGGACGGCGATCTCTTTGGGGCCGACGTACATGCGCTCGGTGGTGGGGCCGCGGAGGTCGCCGACAGCGGCGCCCAGAACATCTACGTTGGCGCTGTCTTTGGAACCGGCGCCGACGGGATTAAAGCCGGGCTTCTGCGGAATCTCGATGGGATTGCGCAGCGTAACCATGGCGGCCGAGGCGGGATCGTTAGGAATGAAGATGGCGGTGAAGTACTGGTCGCCGGTGCCGGCCCACTCGAACGGACCTTTAATGGTGTTGCCGCCGCTGATGGCCTTGACGGTAAGACGTGAGACATAATTCGGGAAAAAGATGTAGCCGCTGCGTTCGGTGGAGGCATCGTTGTGATAGTCGATGCCGGCAGCGGCGTAGGAGGCCGCCGTGACCTGGTCGCCGAATCCGGCCGGCCAGGCGGGCGCGGCGAAGATTTCAGCGCCTTTGTAGAAGACGGAGGTTTCTAGGTTGAGGACGTAGGTGTGGTCGAAATGGAAAGTCTTGCGGACGACGAGATCCTGAGCGGCGTATTCGAAGGTGATCGTGGCCGGGGCGGTGAGACTGCCTTCGCTCGAAGCTACGTAGAGCGCGGAGTTGAGACGGTTGTTGAGAGTTTCGTCGTAGGTCCAGAGCGAGAGCGGATAGCCGAATTTTTGAGCGGCGGCGGCGTTGACTAATTCGAGCCGGCCGTTCTGAGCGTCGTTGTCGAACTTCTTCAGGATCCAGGATTTGACCTGCGCGCCGCGGTTGGTGAACGTGATTTTGTAGAGATCGTTCTCAATGACGGTTTCGGTTTCGGTGGAAGCCTGCTTGGTGATCGTGGAGGATGGAAGCGTGGGGATTATCTGCGCTGGCGCAGACGGAGGAGGTGGTGTGATTGCCGGCTGAGTTTGTGCAGATTTATTTTTCGCTGGCTCGGCTGGAGGCGGCGCGTATTTCTTGAGCACTGCTTGAGAGACAACGAGGACGACGAAGGTCAGAACAACGACGATGAGGAGCCGGCGCTCGGAGCCGGGCTCTTGTTGAGGATTTTGATATTCGGCCAAAGTCTTCCTTAATTACCTCAGGGACACTGAATTACAGTTTCCGCCGGTTGCCTGCTTTACCACCGGGTCATAGCCGGAACGAGCAAGGGGATGACAGCGGAGGATGCGGGTAACGGCCATCCATCCACCGCGCAAAGCGCCGTAACGCTCGACGGCCTCCATGGCATATTCGGAGCAGGTCGGCACGTAGCGGCAGGCTGGGGGCAGGATGGGCGAGATGGCCCATTTGTAGGCCCGCAGCAGTTGCAGCGTGACGAATTTGGCAGTGTTGCTCAAGGTCGGCTGTCGGGCTTCGGCTTTCGGCTTTCGGCCGGTCCGTTCGGTCCTGTCTCAGGGTGTGTTTTCCCTGAGAGCTTCTGTTCGATCACGGCGAAGGCTCGGCTGACTTCGTTCTGCAGCACCGCGAAGTCGGTAGTCAGCAATGACTTTTTCGGATTGATGACTACATCGGCCGCAATACTTGTAACTGGGCGCGACATGCGAACTGCTTCGCGCAGGCGGCGCTTCATGCGGTTGCGCTGAACGGCTCCGCCGAGAGCGCGGCCGACCGTGAATCCCACCCGCAGGCCCCCGGCTTGCGTTTCTGATTCTGGGCGGGGCCAATAAAAAACGGTGATCGACGCGGAGAAGTGGCGGCGTCCTTGTTTATAGACGCGCTCGAAATCCGCATGGCGCAGAAGGCGCGCGCTGCGGGGGAATCGGGCTGTTGGCTTTGGCGACATGGCGAATTCCGGCCGAGTTCTCAGCATGGCACTAGCCAGCATGCCCGCGTGCAGCGGCGGGCGGCTGAGGGTCTCGACTGTGGAAGTGAGCGGCACCAGAAAAGCTACTCGCGGAAGCCGGGTTTTACGGAGACCCGCTTCCGTCCCTTGGCGCGGCGGCGGGAAATCACCTTTTTGCCGCCCTGGGTCTTCATGCGCGTGCGAAAACCATGATTCTTGCTCCGCTTGCGCCGGTTAGGTTGGAATGTACGCTTGGGCATGAAAGATAGCTGCTCCTGATTCCGTCGACAGTGTTATGGCAAACGGTAAGTATAAATGACGGGGAGGGGTGAGGGCAAAGGGCGGTTGCGAGTTCTCGGTTCTCAGCTTATGGTTTCCGTCGCCGATTTTCGTCGCGCGGTTTTGTTGCAGTGCGAGTCAGAATGTCTGGCTCGTTCCGGCTTGGGAAGAAACTGTTCGCTAGTTTGCACCTCGGCCGTTGCAGTTACATCCTTGACACTTGACAGGCGCGGGGCTTCGGGTTCCGAATCGTGTTCGGGAAGAATTTGTGCGCGAAGATTTCCGTCACGACGAAATTTTTTTGTGCTACCATGCGGCACTGTTGGCTTTCGAAAAAATCTCATTCAACCATGGCAACTGCGCACGATACGAGCGGCCGCGATCAGGATTTGTTGTTGAACCCAAGAGGCGCATTCCGCAGTACACTAAGAGTTCCATCGGCGAGTAGGTAAACAAAAGTTTTAGACAGGCGCCCTCAGCCAGCCGCCGGGACGCCGCGGCGGGTATTTCATAATTATGTCAGCTCAGAGCACACCGCTTTCCCCCAATCCGTGGACGCGCATTCTGGATGCGCTGGAAAAGAAGATCAACCGGCACTCCTATGACACGTGGTTGAAACCGACGCGCTACAGCCACTCCAGTGGCGGAGTTTTGTTTGTGCGGGTGCCGACGGCGGAGTTCCGGCACGCGGGCGACAAATACGCGGACCTGATCCAGGAGGCGATCGACAACCTGGGGCTGGAGTTTAACGACGTGAAGTTCGTGACGCCGGAGGACGATCCGGCGGCGACGACCGTGCGGCACAATGGCGGACTCTCGGCTGGTCCGGTTCCGGTGGGCGGGGCTCCGGCGCAAGCGCGGTTCGATTGGGATGGCGCGGCGCAATTGAATCCGCGCTACACGTTTGATGCATTTGTGATTGGCAGCGGAAATCAATTCGCGCATGCGGCTTGCCAGGCAGTCGCGGAACGTCCTTCAAAAGCCTACAACCCATTGTTCCTGTACGGCGGCGTCGGCATGGGCAAGACGCATCTGATGCAGGCCATCGGACACGAAGTGAAGCGGCGGCAGCCGCAGGCGGCGATCTGCTACGTGTCGAGCGAGAAATTCACCAACGACATGATCAACTCGCTGCGCTATGACAAGATGACGTCGTTCCGCGACAAGTTCCGCAGCGTGGACGTGCTGCTGATCGATGACATTCAATTCCTGACGGGCAAAGAGCGGACGCAGGAAGAATTTTTCCACACCTTCAACGCGCTGCACGACACGATGAAGCAGATCGTGATCGCAAGCGACCGCTCGCCGAAAGAGTTGGCCGAGATTGAAGACCGGCTGCGCAGCCGGTTCGAGTGGGGATTGATCGCCGATATTCAGCCGCCGGATCTGGAGACGAAGGTAGCAATCCTGCAAAAGAAAGCGGAGCAGGAGAAGGTTACGCTGCCGACGGATGTGGCGCTATACGTGGCGCAGAATATCCGGTCGAATGTGCGCGAGCTGGAAGGCGCGCTGATCCGGCTGGTGGCCCATTCGTCGCTGATTGGGGCGGAGATCACGCTGCCCTACGCGCAGCAGGTGCTGAAAAATTTTATTGATTCGCAGGCGCGCAAGGTCACAATTGAGTCGATCCAGAAGATGGTGGCCGAGCAGTTTGGGCTGCGGCTGGTCGAGATTAAGGCGAAAGACAATTCACGGGCGATTGTTTATCCGCGGCAGATTGCGATGTATCTGGCGAAACATATGACGGAGGCGTCGCTGCCCGAAATCGGGCGGCAGTTCGGCGGAAAACATCACACGACCGTTTTGCACTCCGTCGAGAAAATTGAAGAGGCTCGCAAGAACGACAAGGATTTGAACAGGCTGCTCAATAAGCTGACCGAGCAATTAGGCGGATAGACGGCAGTTTTTGGAGTTTTGCACTGAATCGATCAGTCTTCCTTGTTGCGAACTGTGAACGAGATGTGGAAGCTGTGCATCGGCCGGGGGAAATGAGAAAAGTGGAAATGTTGTTGTAGGGTCTCCGCCAGGTTTGGGACGGATTTCTCACACGAAGGGACGCTCCCCAAGGTGGTGACAATAGGCCAGTTCTTAAAGTTTTCCACTTCTGCGCTGCACCTACTGTTACTGCTGGTTTAATAGGTTTTGTATTTGATATAAGGGAAGTAATAAAAGTAGCACGCGGCAGGGGAGACAAAGTATATGCCGGTGGAAGCGGCGGTTGCAGTGGGGACGGCGGTGGGTACGATGGAGATTACGGTCAGCAAGGTCGAGTTGTTGCGGGAGCTGACGGCGACGCAGGGCGTGGTCGAGCGCAAGACCACCATTCCCATTCTTTCCAATTATTTATTCGAGGCGGCTGAGGGCGAGCTGCGGCTGACCGCGACCGACCTGGATCTTAGCCTGCGAACTTCGTGCAATGCGAAGGTGAAGAAGGAAGGGTCGTGCACGATTCCGGCGCGCAAGCTGCATGACTATGTGAAGCTCTTGCCGGACGCTGATATCACGATCAAGCTGCTAGAAAATCATTGGGTCAGCATTCGCTGCGGGCGTTCCAACACAAAGATGGTAGGGATGGCGAAGTCGAATTTCCCCAGCTTGCCGGTATTTCCTACGGCAGGTGTGGTGAAGATTCCGGGGCAGGTGTTGCGCGGTTTGATTGCGCGCACCGGGTTTGCGATTTCGAGTGAAGAATCGCGCTACACGCTGAATGGCGCGCTGATGCTGCTGAAGCCGGAGTCGATCACAATGGTCGCGACCGATGGCCATCGGCTGGCGCATTGCGAGCGCAGCGGAGAGAAGTTTGAAGGCGTCTCCGGTGAGATGAAGACTCTTGTGCCGAAGAAATGTATGGACGAATTGAAGTCGCTGCTGGATTCGACTGACGCCGAGACTGTGGAGTTTGCCAAGGATGAGTCGACTCTTTTCTTTCGCATCGGATCGCGTCTGCTGACCTCGCGGCAGCTTACGGGACAATTCCCGAACTTCGAAGCGGTTCTGCCCAAGGACAACAGCAAGAGCATCACGCTGAACAATCCCGATTTGAACTCGGCGATTCTGCGCGTGGCGCAGTTTGCCGACGAGCGTTCGCGCGCGGTGCGGCTGAAGCTAGAAAAAGGCGAGGTAAAGATTTCGGCCTCGTCGACCGAAGCGGGTGAGTCGGAGGATTCGATTGAGGCTCCTTATGACGGCGAGACGCTGACCATCGGCTTCAACGCGCAGTACCTGGTCGACTTTCTGAAAGCTGCCGGAACCGACGACGTGCGGCTGGAGTTGAAGGATTCGCAATCGGCAGGGCAGTTGCGGCCGGCCGAGGGCGATGATTATAAGTACCGATATATTGTTATGCCGATGCGCATCTGAACAGCCCTTCTTTTTGCAAAGTGCATTTTCTTCAATAGCGCGAATGTCCTGCTGGGCTTGACCTGCGCGCCTTCCTGTCATACATTTGCGGCCAATCTGTTTTGGAGGTATCTATGCTCGACGGGTTCAAGAAGTTCATCCTGCGCGGCAATGTTGTCGATATGGCGGTGGGCGTGGTGATTGGCGCGGCGTTCGCTAGCGTAGTTGGCGGGCTGACGTCAGCGTTTCTGAATCCGCTGATCAAGCTCGCTAGCGGCGGGGGAGAAAAATTCTCGTCGCTCCAGTTTACGGTTCGAGGCGTTGCATTCCCTCTCGACAACTTCATCAACGCCTGCATCTCGTTTTTCCTGATCGCGGCTGCGGTTTATTTCCTTGTGGTGCTACCGGTGAACGCGCTCGTAGCACGGATGAATCGGGGAGAGAAGCCGCCTGATCCGACGACCAAGAAGTGTCCGGAGTGTTTGAGCGAGATTCCGATTGAGGCGCGGCGGTGTTCGCACTGCACGCAGCCGGTTCTGGGACGGGCGGCATAGGCAGCTGGGCTGCGCCGTTCGTGTCGCATGTCGGATAACATGGCGGTATGAGTTTCCGCCGAATCTTCTGCAGTTGTCTTTGTAGTTGTGTAGCAATCGTGCTGGCGCCGCCAGCGCTTCGGGCGCAGGCGGCTGCGCAATCTTCCTCCTCGTCATCCTCTTCTCCCTCGTCGAAGCCGGCGAGAAAGTCGACGTCATCCGCAAATTCTCCGTTGGAGTCAGGGACGGTGAGTAACAGCATCTACCGCAATCCCGCGTTTGGATTCTCGTGCAAGATTCCGGATGCGTGGGTGTTGCGAACCGAGGAGATGAATGCGCGGCAGGCAGAAGAAGCTACGGCGGATGCTGGCAAGGCCGGGCGCGTGTTGCTGGCGGCGTTTTCGCGGCCTCCCGAGGCTCGGGCGGAGGATGTGAACGGGTCGATTGTGATCGCGGCGGAGAGTGCGGCGGCTTATCCGGGCTTGAAGGATGCGGCGCAGTATTTCGGGCCCATCGGCGAAGTGGCTCTGGGTCAGGGTTTCGAGGTGGTCGAGGAGCCCTATGAGTTTGCGATTGGGACTAAGAAAGTGGTGCGGGGGGATTTTCAGAAGGATGTCGGATCGAGGGTGATGCGGCAGTCGACGCTGGTGATGCTGGCGCGGGGGTATGCGGTTTCGTTTACTTTTATTGGCGGGACGGAGGACGAGGTGGAGGAGTTGGTGCAGGGGTTGAGTTTTGGGGCAGCGAAGGCCACTCGGTAGTTCGTGCGGAAATTCCCTGAGAAGCTTGGCGGAGGAGTTCAGATGCTAGGGATCCTTCGACTGCGCATGACCGCCTTTCAGGCGCTCACGCTTCGCTCAGGATGACAGGGATTGAGATCAGTCTAAGGGTTCGGGTTCCAGCGCGATGTTGGTTTCGCCGGCGGCTTTTTTCTGGGCGTATTTTTTCATCCAGGCTTCCCAGCTTTTGCCGGCGGCAGTGTCGTGTCCTGTGAAGGCGAGCGCGGCGATTTCGGCGTAGGAGATGGAGACTTTTTCGTTGGCGTCTTTCGGGAAGAGACGGACTACGGAATCTTTGAGCGTGGAGGCGGTGCGGCGGTCGAAGAGGTAGCCTTCGATTTTTGATCCGTCTTTGCGGGTGATGGTTACGTCGCCGCGGTAGTCGAAAGCTTTTTCGAGCGCGACGCGGATTTCTTCTTCAGTGGCTAGTTGGGGGATCCAGCCTTCTAGTTTTTCGTGGATGGTGCCGGGAGCCAGTTCGAGTGAGTCAGGATTGGCTGTGGTGTGAGGCATGGCTTGCGCGCCTTCGTGATCGATGTGGCCGGATTCTTTGCCTGTCATCTCTTCAACCTATTTAATCACAGCGCACTTAAGATCGCTCGAATGCCCCGATAACCCATCACTAACTTTGATGTTCCGGAAAAAACTGTCGTAACCTCGACGGCATAATGCTCGGGCTATACGATCCTTCATGGGCCTAACATCCTCGATGTGATGCCATAGTTCCGTCGTGGCCCACGACGCGAACCTCCGGAGGCGATTTGATGTGGTGGCTGGAGGAAACTCCCCCGCCAACGGGAACCCGCAAATTGTGGTTGCGGTGCGCGTATCGAGGCCCGTCAGCGTGGCTGGTATGGCTGAATCTGGTGATTACCTTCTTCGCGTTCAGCCCGCTCATGCTCTACGCGGTCGCTGTTACCGGAGTTCTTCTGCATTTCACCAACAACCTGTTTTTTATGTTCGCATTTCTTCTTTTTGGCGCCTTCTCGCAGCTCAACCGCGCTATGCTCATCTCAATTCTGCTCGCCTCCTGCATAATGTTCGCCTCGCGAAAGATTCCGTTAAAGGTAAAGGCAGTGACTGGTGTGATTGAGCTTACGGCGTGTGCCCAGTTGCTCTGGTTTCTCCATACGGCGAAAATCGGTCTTGAGCGATGACGGCCCCTTCAGTCTCGATGGTTCGTGGGTCAGCTCGAAGCCACTATTCGTAAGAAGGGATGCCGTCGAAACGAAAAAAACCTACAGCTAGGCGCGTGTGCTCTGCGGCTCGCTCGTCGGCGTGATCTGCACCAGCGGATCCACTGGGGCTTGTGGTTCATCCAGCAGTCGCAGCGCTTCTTTGTCGCGATAGCTGGTGAAAAGCGTGGCTTTTACCGTGGCAAGAAATCCGTTCAGCGAGCTGAATGTGGCGTTTACTGCGGAGGCTTCGTAGCCGCTGTGGACCATGCAATTGGCGCAGGCCGGGTTGCCGGACTCGGTGCCGTAGTTGCTCCAGTTCGTGGTCGAGAGAAGCTCCGCGAAAGTTTCGGCGTAGCCATCCTGGAGCAGGTAGCAGGGCTTCTGCCATCCGAAAACGTTGTAGGTGGGCATGCCCCACGGGGTGCAGGGGTAGGTGCGTTTGCCCATCAGGAATTCCAAGAAGAGCGGGGAGAGATTGAAGCGCCAGTTCTTCTTGCGGTTCGATAAAATCGCGCGGAACATGCGGCGGGTGCGCGCGCGGCCGAGGAAATGCTTCTGATCCGGAGCTTTGTCGTAGGAGTAGCCGGGCGAAAGCATCATGCCTTCGAGGCCCAACTCCATCATGTCGTCGAAGAAGGCGCGGACGGATTTCGGATCCGCTCCATCGAATAGCGTGGTGTTGGTGGTGACGCGGAAGCCGCGAGCCAGGGCTTCCTTGATGGCATCGACCGCAATGTCGTAGCCGCCTTCACGGCAAACTGCCAGATCATGTTCTTCGCGCTGGCCGTCGAGGTGAACGCTGAAGGTCAGGTACTTACTCGGCTTGAAGAGATTTAGCTTTTCCTTCAGCAGCAGGGCGTTGGTGCAGAGGTAGATATATTTCCTGCGCGCCACCAGGCCTTCGACAATCTCGGCGATCTGGGGATGCATGAGCGGTTCGCCGCCGGGGATGGAGACCATGGGGGCTCCGCATTCGTCGACGGCGCGGAAACATTCTTCGGGGGAGAGATCTTTTTTCAGGATGTGGGCGGGGTACTGAATCTTGCCGCATCCGGCGCAGGCCAGGTTGCAACGGAACAGGGGCTCGAGCATGAGCACGAGGGGATACTGCTTGCGGCCGGCTAATTTCTGGCGCAGGACGTAGGACGAAACAGTCCACATCTGTGAAACGGGAACTGGCATTATGAGTTAGGGATCTCCGGTGCGTCTATCTTATCAGGGTCAGGTAGTTAGATGGCGGCGAACTGGCTCGAGGTGCCGGAAAACGAAACCTTTCCGGCGCGAGTTTTTCCGTCCTCTGGGCATTGTCTGGTCAGCGTCGGGGAAGCGGCTGGAGCGGGCTTGGAACGGGTTCAAAATGGGACGTTTACTGGGCCGATTCTGGGGCTTTGACGGGTCGAAAAAAGAGGCGTTTCGTGGTATAATTTTGACAGTCGCCAAACGAACCTAAGTATAAGATATTTCAATCACTTGAAGTCAATTCGTGGGCGCAGTTCAGAGGCTGGGTCGGGGCGGGTTTTCAGGCTCATTTTCAAGACGTAACCGGGCCCAGTTCTGAGAGAAAGTCGGGGCATTCTCCCGCGGAGCGGAATGGCCACCAAAGAGATCAATACTCCCATCGTCGAAACCAAAACAAAAAACGGAGTTGTGACGCCGATCACCGCCGGGAACGGCGGCGGCAATAGCGACTACACCGCCGACTCGATCAAAGTGCTCGGCGGTATGGAAGCCGTGCGCAAGCGTCCCGCGATGTATATCGGATCGACCGGCGATCTTGGTCTGCATCATCTCGTTTACGAAGTGGTCGACAACTCCGTCGACGAAGCGCTGGCCGGATTCGCGACCAAGATCGAAGTCACGATTCACATCGACAATAGCATCACTGTTGTGGACGATGGGCGCGGAATTCCTGTGGATGACATGGTGATCGACGGGGAGAAAGTTTCCGCCGCGCAGGTGGTGATGACTACTTTGCATGCCGGAGGGAAATTTGATTCGTCCACTTACAAGGTTTCCGGCGGACTGCATGGTGTGGGCGTTTCTTGCGTGAATGCGCTGAGTGAAGACCTCGACCTGGAAATCTGGCGGGACGGAGCGACCTGGCAACAGACTTATTCGAAGGGCGACCCTACGAGCAAGATGGCGAAGGCGGGCGCGACCAAAAAGCGGGGAACGAAAGTTCACTTCCTGCCCGATCGAAGTATTTTCACAGCAACGGAATATAACTACGACACGCTGGCGCAGCGGTTGCGCGAGCTGGCGTTCCTGAACAAGGGACTGCTGATCACGCTAACCGACGAGCGCTCGACCGATGCCAAGAGCGGCGAGGCCAAACACACTGAGTTCAAGTACAACGGCGGCATCGCGGAGTTCATCAAGCATCTGAACCGCGGCAAACAGCTGCTGCACGACAAGCCCATCTACATGGAAGCGGAGCGCAGCGGCGTGGCCATGGAGATTGGGCTGCAGTACAACGACGGGTATTCGGAGTCGGTGTTCAGCTTCGCCAACAACATCAACACGGTTGATGGGGGCACGCATCTTTCGGGCTTCCGCATGGCGCTGACCCGCACGATCAATTATGCGGGGCAGCAGATGGGCCTATTCAAGGACGTCAAAGAAAACCTGACCGGCGACGATGTGCGTGAGGGATTGGTGGCAGTGATCAGCGTGAAGCTGTCGCAGCCGCAGTTTGAAGGACAGACCAAGGGCAAGCTGAATTCCGACATCGCCGGTGTAGTCCAAGCGTTCATCAATGAGCGGCTGGGGGCGTTTTTCGAGCAGAATGCGACCGTGGCGCGGAAGATCATCAACAAAGCTGTGGACGCGGCGCGGGCGCGGGAGGCGGCACGCAAGGCTCGGGATTTGACGCGGCGCAAAGGGGCCCTCGATTCCGGGGGGCTGCCGGGGAAGCTGGCGGATTGCTCGGAGCGCGATCCGAACCGGTGCGAATTGTTTTTGGTAGAGGGTGAGTCGGCCGGTGGAACTGCGAAACAGGGGCGCGACCGGCGCTTCCAGGCGATTTTGCCGCTGAAGGGAAAAATTCTCAACGTCGAGAAGGCTCGCTACGACAAGATGCTGGCGCATGAGGAGATTCGTGCCATGATCACGGCGCTTGGGACCGGCATTGCGAAGGATGATTTCGATCCGACTAAGGTGCGGTACGGGAAGATCATTCTGATGACCGACGCGGACGTGGATGGTTCGCACATCCGCACGCTGCTGCTTACGTTCTTCTTCCGGCACATGCAGGAGCTGATCAAGCGTGGGAACGTTTTTATTGCGCAGCCGCCGCTGTATTCGATCAAGAAGGGCAAGTCGATGCAGTATATCAAGGACGACGATGCCTTTGACAAAGTGACTTTGAAGCGCGGGGCCGATGGAGTGACGGTGCGCTATGGCGAAGGTGCGGCCAAGCTGGAGGGCGCCGCTCTGAATCGCTTTATGACGGTGCTGAAGGAGTATCTCAACTTCTTCGATAAGGTGAACAAGCGGTTGCGCGATGAAAGCGTGACCGAGTTGCTGCCGCGGCTGGATTTTTCGAAGCATGCGGATTTCGAGGGGGACAAGAAGACTCCGCCGAAGAAGATCGAGAAGCTTGAACGGGAGCTGAAGAAGCTGCAGAAAGACCGGAAGTTCAAGAGCGTAGAGTCGCGCTTTGATGAAGAGCACAACCTTTGGGAAGTGCGATTTGTGAACTCGCAGGGCTCGGAGCATGTAATCAACTGGGAACTGGCTTCGAGCGCCGAATGCCGGCAGCTGATTTCGAAGTTCAAGCAGATCGAGCCTTATCTGGAGCCGCCTTTTGTTGTGGAAGCTGTGGTCAAGGCCGGCGCGGTGAGCGGCAATGGCGATGAAGCTGCGGAGGATGAGGGAGCGGAGAACGGCGAGAAATCCGAGAAGAAAGGCGTCAAGGCTGCTCCCAAGCACAAAGCCGTGATTGAGCCGGTGGAGAAGGCTACGGCTCGCGAACTGTTTGAGTATGTGAAGAAAGAAGGCAGCCGCGGCTATGATGTGCAGCGCTATAAAGGGCTGGGGGAGATGACGGCTCCGCAGTTGTGGGAGACGACCATGGATCCGGAGCGGCGGACTTTGCTTTCGGTGAAGCTGGAAGACATTGCCGAGTGCGAGACCATCTTTACTACGCTGATGGGTGAGGATGTGGAGGCGCGGCGGAAGTTTATTGAAGAGAATGCGCTGGATGTGAAGAATCTGGATATTTAGGAATTCTTTCGCCACTGATTTTCACGGATTCGCACGGATTTGAAGAAACGAGAAGGCGGCCTCCTCAGGCCGCCTTTTTTCGTTTGTACCTGCGATCCCGCCGGACCGGCGCGCAGAGAAATGGAGCGTCCGCTAACAACTTCCGCTGACTGATTGGCCGCAGACTGTCCCGCTGACTGTGCAGCTCAGTGAAGAATTTATGGTGTAGGTCGCGTTGACCTGACAGCTTCCGGAGGGATTGGGGCCGTAGGAGATGCCTCCGGTTTCCGTGAAGGTTACCGGGAAAACTGGGGTTTCGTCGTTGGTGAAGTTTATTTGGCCACCGACGTTGATGCTTGGGTCGCCGTTCAGGATCAGGTTGGACACGGAACAATTGGCCGGGGTTATCGCGAGTTGGGCACTCAGAGAGCCACTGCCGGTATTGGTCAGTGTGCCGTCGACGTCGCCGGTGACGGAGATGGTCCCGCCTTGAGAGCCGCTGCACGGGTAGTTCATCAAAGAGATGGGGATATTACAGTTTTCGCCGCTCGAGGTGGAAGTGCATCCGGGCAAGGCGTCTGGGTGAAGGTCACTCACAACGGTTGAAAGGCTTGGACGGGCGTCGCTGGTCGCCGGGGACGCGGTCGCGGGAACTGCGGTACCCAAAGCCTGAACGATCGCTTGTGAGACCTGTTGTGCCACCGCCTGGGCCTGGGCTTGCGACATGTTGCTGTTCGTGGAGTTGCTGCTGCCACAGCCGACAGAGAGAATCGATAACATGGCGGCTACGACGATCAAGCAAAAAGATTGACTTCTCTTGATCCGAGACATGATCCGAAACATGAACTGAAACATGGGAAGCTCCCTCCGTGGCGAAGGTACGCGGCGGCTCGGGCTGGGTCCTCGGCCCATGGGCTCGAATCCCCGTGCAGCCTCGAGAACGAGACCATTTTATGCCTATCCGGTTCGTTAGATTGTAAAAATGCTTATCGGGGATGTCCGGCTCGCTTTGCTCGCTGGACGGGCGAATGAGCCCGTTCCTGCGTGTGCTTTTTTCGATTTTCCTGGGCGTTACGAGGGTCTTGCCGATGACTTGCGGAATAGCGATGCGGCTGCGGTTCCGAGGGCCAGCAGCGTGATTAGCGAGATATCGCCGAGAGAGATTACGCAGTAGACGCACCAGACTCCGAGGACGTGGGCTTCGATGCGGGCGAGGTAGAGCGAGAAGGCTAAGCCTATGAGGGCTGCGGCTAGCAGCAGGCGGTAGGCGCGGCGCAGGGCTAGGGCGCCGATCAGGAGATATCCGGCGATGCCGAGGACGGCTACGGGGATTCCGGTGCCTTGCAGAACGGCGTAGGGACTCTTGTTGACGATGCCGCAGTCCCAGCGCTCGTTGATGCTGCAGGGGGCATCGCCTTCGGTGCGGTAATGCTCGCGCAGGGCGAGGGCGGAGGCGACGATTCCTAGAGTCGCTAATAGAACCAGGACGTATTTCATGGGCTTCTCCGTTTTTTAATCTTTACTGTGACGTGTCTTCCGGGCCGCGTTCCCCATCACGAAGTCAACCGGCGGTGTGGACGGTGGCTATGTCCTGGAGCAGATCGGAGGCTTGCCAGTCGGCGCCGTGATACCAGCGGTAAATCTTTCCGTCGGGAGAGATGACGGCGGTGCTGAGCGAATGCGTGATCAGACCGCCATCTTCGCTGTGGGTTAGAGCGAAATAGTCGGCAAATTCCTGCAGCTCGGGTTGTGGAATTGCGGAGAACTCCCAGTGCGTGAACAGGGCGAGGTCTTTGGTTGCGGCGCAGGAGAATCCGTAGGCGCGCAGAACTTTGGGCGTGTCGTGGGCGGGATCGAAGCTGATGCTTAGCAGGTGAGTCTTGCCGTAGCGAGCGGGATCGGCGCGGACCTGGCGGTCGATGGCGGCAAACTCGTGGCTCACGCGTGGACAGAAATCGGGGAACGGGCAACGGGTGTAGATGAGCGTTAGAAGCAAGGTCTCGCCACGATATTGATGCAACGATGTGTGCTGGCCGCTTTGGTTGACGAGCTTGAAATCGGGCACCTGGTCTCCGGGAGACGGGATGTGGATGCTGGATGTGGGCTTGTCCGCTGGAGTTTGCGAATGGGCGACGACTTTGACGTTCTCGAGCCAGTAGGAGTTGTCGGGTTGGACGACTACATCGGCGGTGATGGCGTCTCCGGGCTGGAGTTGATCGAGGGCAGAGGCGGGCTTGATGGTGTAGGGCATGACCATCGGGTCCATGAAGCCGGGGATGGGTTCGTTGTCGATGTTGGCGGTTCTGGCGTTTTTGTCGACCGACATGACTTTGCCCTTGAAGATATAGCGCTTGACGCCGGGCTGGGCGTTTGTGGCGCCGGGCTGCGAGGGTTCGCGGTTGCAGGCGGCGGAAAAGACTAGCAGGGCGCAGAGAGAGAACAATGCGAGACGTTGCGATGAATTACGTGGGCTTTTCATATCTGGTCTCTATTATCTCCGATCCTTGTATAGATGCAGGTACGATTGGAAACGGGAGAGTTCTCGGCTGAAGTCGATGCATTCTTTCGGCGACAGGACGGAGAGGCTGTCCGGAAAAACTCGTTGACTGTCCAAGAAGCGCCCTCAGGAGGTGAAGGGATACATTTTCAAGAACTCAACGGCATGAGTGGAACTCATGCCCTTCCCGAACCCTGCGTTCACGCTTTCCCTTGGATCTTGGCCCACCACCAGCGGACGCCGACGAACAGGAAACGCCAGTCGCTAAAGAACTCCGGGGGCTTGCCTTCGAAGGCGTGGCCGATAAATTGGAGAAGCCATCCGAAGAGGAAAAGACCGAGAGCGTAGGGCCACAGGCGATGGAGGAAGATGCTGACCAGAAAAAGCAGGATCGAAAACACGATTGTCGGGATGCCGAGGGTGTGGCAGAGCCGGTTCACCCGGTTCTGATGGCTGGAGGAGTATTGGGAGATCCACTGCTCGTTAGTGCGGTGGCCCAGCATGAGGAGGATGATACAACGGGAGCCGCGCCTTTTGCACGGATGCTCGCGGGTTGAGGCGCCTGCTGGCCGCGTGGTAGCATCCTAGGTTTTGGCAGGTATGTTGGGCTGGCCTGTGTACTGCCCGGTTCTTCGTTCTGAAGTCTGGATTCTGAATTCTGGGCCTTCTCTCTTTCCACGCCTGCGAAGGAGCCTACTGGTGAAACTCTATTCCGGAGAAAATATTCGTAATGTCGCGATGGTCGGGCACGGGCATGCGGGGAAGACCTCGCTGCTTTCGGCCATGCTTTACACGGCGGGAGCAACGCCCCGGCTGGGGCGGGTGGATGACGGGTCGTCGATCACTGATTACGACGAAGAAGAGGTCGCGCGGAAGATGTCGATTGCGGCTGCGGCGGCTTGCGTGGAGTGGGGCAAGACGAAGATCAATGTGATTGATACGCCCGGGTTCAATATGTTTGTCCACGAGGCGCGGATGGTGCTGCCGGTGGTGGATGCGGCGATTGTGGTGGTGGATGGCGTGGCGGGGGTGGAAGTGGTGACGCAGCGGGTTTGGAAAGATTGCGAGGAATACAAGACTCCGCGGCTGATTGTGGTGAACCGGATGGACCGAGACCGGGCGAATGCGGAGCGCGTGCTGGAATCACTGATTAATGCGTTTGGACGGAATGTGATTCCGATTGAGTTGCCGATCGGGAGTGAAAAGAGTTTGAGCGGCGTGGTCGACCTGGTGCGCATGAAGGCTTACACGTACGAGCTGGGAGGGAATGGGAAAGGCAAGGAGACGGAGATCCCGGCCAACATGAGGGCACAGGTGCAGGAATCGCACGAGCAACTGGTCGAGTTGGTGGCTGAGGGCGATGACAAACTGATGGAGGAGTTCTTCGAGAAAGGCACCATTCCAGAGGAGGATTTGATTCCGGCGCTGCATAACGCGATCCGCGAGGACAGACTTTTCCCTGTCGTCTTTGCTTCTGGGCTCGGGAACATTGGGGCCGACCGGGTGATGGATTTTATTGTGGACTACACTCCGGCGCCTTCGGAGCATGAGTGGGTGCAGGGTGAACCAGCCGCGTCTGGGAATGGAGATGCGCCGAAGCGGCATGAGACGGATGCGGAGCCGGTGTCGCTATATGTGTTCAAGACGATCTCCGACGCGTTTGCGGGGAGGATTTCGTATTTCAAGGTTTTTTCCGGCGTGCTGAAGAATGAGGCTACGCTGCAGAACTTCTCGCGCGGGTCGGCGGAGAAGCTGTCGCATATTTCCATCATGCAGGGGAAGACCGCGGTGCCGGTGACGGAGTTGCATGCGGGAGATATTGGGGCAGTGGCGAAATTGAAGGACACGCTTACCGGCGACACGCTGGGAGACAAGGCAGCGCCGATTCAGTATCCGCGGGTGAAGCTGCCGGAGCCGGCGATTACGTTTGCGATTGAGCCCAAGAGCCGGGCGGATGAAGACAAGCTGGGGCCGGGGATCCATAAGCTGATGGAAGAGGATGCCATGCTGCGATTCTTCCGCGATCCGCAGACCAAGGAGTTTCTGATTGCGGGGACCGGGCAGCAGCATATTGAAGTTATCGTTTCGAAGCTGAAGAAACGGTATCACACCGAAGTGATTTTGAAAGCACCCAAAGTTCCCTACCGCGAGACGATTCGTGCCAAAGCTGATGTCCAGGGACGGCACAAGAAGCAGACGGGCGGGCACGGGCAGTACGGCGATTGCAAGATCAAGATGGAGCCCATGCCGCGGGGCGGACAATTTGAGTTTGTGAACGATATTTTCGGGGGAGCGATCCCGAAGAACTTTATTCCGGCTGTAGAAAAGGGAATCAAGGATGCGGCGGCGCGCGGGTATCTGGCGGGGTTTCCTGTGGTCGACTTCCGCGTGATTCTGTATGACGGGTCTTATCACGATGTCGACTCGAATGATTTGTCGTTCCAGATGGCGGGGCGTATCGCTTTTAAGAAGGCTATGGAAGTGGCTAAGCCTACGCTGCTGGAGCCGATCATGGTGGTCGAGATCACGGTGCCGGACGAGTTTGCGGGGTCGATCATGGGCGATTTGAATAGCCGGCGGGGACGTATCCAGGGCATGGATAACAAGGGCGGGAACACCGTGGTGAAAGCGGAAGTGCCCATGGCAGAGATGTTGACTTACGGCGTGGATTTGACTTCGATGACGCAAGGGCGCGGCAGCTTCAACATGGAGATGCATCATTACGATACGGTGCCGGGACAGTTGCAGGAGAAGATTATTGAGAAAGCCAAAGCGGCGCGGGGCGAGGTGAAGGAAGAGGAGGAGTGAGGGTGCTTCACAAGGAGAACGCCTTGAAGCCGCTAGGCGTAGTTGGCCCTGTAGGGGTCCTTCGACTGCGTATGACCGCCTTTCAGGCGCTCATGCTTCGCTCAGGATGACAATATGAGGTCTACGAGAGGTCAAGAATGAAAATTGCATCGATTCTTATCTGCCTTCTTATTGCGATTGCGCCGCTGGCGCGTGCCGCCGAGACACAGGTGTTTCCCACGTCTGCCGGGCCGGTAAAGATCACTCCGCTGTATCACGCCAGCACGCTCATCGAGGCGGGTGGAAAGACGATTTACGTTGATCCCGCCAGGCCTGCGAAATTCACCGGACTTCCGAAAGCCGACCTCATTCTAATTACCCACATTCACAGCGATCACATGGATCCGGAGTCGATCAAGGAAATCAGCAAGCCGGCGACGGAGATTCTGGCCCCGCCTTTGGTGGTCCAGACCGTCAGCAGCGCCAAGCCCATTACCAATGGAGAAGCTAAGACCTGGCAGGGATGGACGATTGAAGCCGTTCCGGCATACAACCTGAAGCGCGGACCCGCTCCGGGAACATTCTTTCACCCCAAGGGACGCGACAATGGCTACGTGCTCACATACGGCGGCAAGCGCTTTTATTTTTCCGGGGATACCGAAGGCACTCCGGAGATGCGCGCGCTTAAGAACATCGACGTGGCATTTGTGTGCATGAATCTGCCTTACACCATGCCGCCGGAAGAAGCTGCCGATGCAGTCAAGGCGTTTCATCCGAAGATTGTGATTCCTTACCACTATCGCGGGTCTGATCTCACAGTATTTCAAAAAGCATTGGAAGGGACTGGGATTGAGGTGCGGGTGCTGGACTGGTATCCGAAGTAAGGGATTGGAACCTTTTATGCTCTGAAGATCTCCTCCACCGGCTTGCGAAATATCCTGGCGATTTTGAAAGCGAGGGGCAGACTCGGGTCGTATTTTTCGGTTTCGATGGCGTTGATGGTTTGGCGCGAGACGCCGAGCTTAGCGGCGAGGTCGGCCTGGGTCCACTCGAGTTGGCCACGCAAGTCGCGGACGCTGTTTTTCACTGATACCTCCGGCAAGCGATGAGGATCCCGAGAGAGTAGAGGGCGAACATCAGGAGCCCGACCCAGACGATGTCGGCGTGAGGCAGGCCGACGCGCTGCAGGGCTCCCCAGTTGAGCGAGATCAGGCAGGTACCCAGGAAGCTGAAGGCTATGGCTTCGAACTGGATACGGCGCTGCAGTTCGTCGAGGCCGCGGAAAAAGCGGATGGCGGCCCACATGGCAAACGCCGAGGGGATCACCGGCAGCGCGGCAAAAAGGTAACGCAGGGGCGATTGTCCGTGGCCTTTCACCAGCCATGCCGATACCGCCACCGTCGCGGTGTAAGCGGCCATCGAGCTCCGAATTTCTTTCAGGTAACGTCTTCTATTGGTGTCCATAATTTTCTCCGAGTCAAGTATACTTGACATGCGTGAATGTAAAGCATCCTTGACATCGTGTCAAGAGTTTTCTTCTCAGGTATCCCTCAATACTGGGAGAACCTATGCAAGCCGGGCTCTGCGGCTGGCCGGAGGGCAGAGGCGGCTGTCTCCCCTTGGTTCGTGGTAACATCCGGCGAGTGGCTGCTGCTAGAAACAATCCCAACCTGAGTTACAGTCCTGAGCGGCTGGTGTCTGCGGCGCCGGTGGAGGACGATTCTTCATTTGAGCTGAAGCTGCGGCCGCAGCGGCTGGGCGAGTTTATCGGGCAGACCAAGGTCAAAGAAAATCTGGCGGTGGCGATTGAGGCGGCGCGTTCGCGCGGCGAAGCCATGGATCACGTGCTGCTGTATGGGCCTCCGGGGCTGGGGAAGACTACGCTGGCCAACATTATTGCCAACGAACTGGGTGTCCACTTTCAGCCTACGGCGGCGCCGCTGTTGCAGATCAAGGGTGATCTGACGGCGATCATCACCAACATGCAGGACAAGCAAGTCCTGTTTATCGATGAAATTCACCGGTTGCAGCCGGTGCTCGAAGAGCTGTTGTATTCGGCGCTGGAAGATTACAAGCTCGACATTATTATCGGGCAGGGGCCTTCGGCGCGCACGCACACGCTGGAAGTGAAGCCGTTTACATTTGTCGGCGCGACTACGCGGGCGGGATTGATTTCGGCGCCGCTCCGGTCGCGGTTTGGGATCGTGCTGCGGCTGGAGTTCTATACTCCGGAGGAGTTGCGCGTGATCGTGGAGCGTTCGGCGGAGATTTTGGGAGTTCAAGTTGACGACGCCGGGGCCATTGAGATCGCCAGCCGGTCGCGGGGGACGCCGCGCATTGCGAACCGGCTGCTGCGGCGAGTTCGTGATTACGCGCAGGTGCGCGGAGCGGGCAAGATCGATTTGCCCACGGCGCAGGCGGCGCTGCAGATGCTTGAAGTGGACAAGTATGGGTTCGACGAAGTCGACCGGCGATTGCTGCTGACCATTATCGAGAAATATCAAGGCGGCCCGGTGGGCGTGAATACGCTGGCGGCAGTGCTGGCCGAGGAGCCGGACGCGATTGAAGAGATTTACGAACCGTTTCTGATGCAGATTGGATTTTTGAACCGCACTCCGCGCGGGCGCGTGGCGACGCAGTTGGCCTACGAGCATTTTGGGATTACGCCGAGCCGGCGGCAAAGCTCGTTGTTCTGACTCCACCGCGGAGACGCTGAGGCACGGAAAACTGCGAGTGGGATTTCCTCTGCATGGCTCGGCGCCGAGCCCTGACACTGTTCGGTAAACCTTAGATCGGCCGCTTTCTTTCTTAGGAAGGGCGCTCATGGTGTATCTTGCTGGATTCCTCGTTCGAGACGGGGAGCCGAGGGCACTTTGCGTTCGGGGCGAATTCAGAAATTTTCATCCAAACGGTTTCTAAGGTTCCTGCTCGCCGGTGCCCTGACGCTGCTGGTAGGGGTGGAGGGTGGATGGAGCGCGACCCCGGTGCCACAAAATGCTTCCGCGCAAAACCTCCAGAAGACTTCACAGAGTCAGCCACCAGCGGCGCCGACTCACGCTCTTGCTCCACCTGCGCTGACGATTCCGCGTTTGAGCCGCGCGCCGGCGCTGGAAGACTTCCTTAGCATGAAGCCCGAAGGCGAGATCGCCTTGCAGATGGCGAAGGTGACGGGCTTTGTGCAACGCAATCCGCACGATGGAGAGAAAGTTTCAGAAGAGACCGCAGCCTATCTGGGCTACGACCAGAAGAATCTGTACGTCATTTTCGTGTGTTTCGACGATCCGAAGAAAGTGCGGGCGCGAATGTCGCCGCGAGAAGATATTGCAGACGACGATGAGGTCGCGGTCATGTTCGACACATTTCATGACCGGCGCAGGGCCTATGAGTTTCAAACCACGCCGCTAGGGGTGCAATGGGATGCGATTTATACCGAGGCTTCGCGGGACGAGACCGGCGGGAACTTTGATACCTCGTGGGACACGGTATGGGATTCGCGGGGCAAGGTTACGAGCCGCGGCTTTGTAGTGTGGATGGCGATTCCGTTTAAGAGTTTGCGCTTTCCAGCGACGAAACAGCAGGAGTGGGGGATCATTTTATATCGCGGAATCGTTCGGAAGAATGAGGATTCGTTCTGGCCGGAGGTGTCATCGAGAGTGCAAGGACGGCTGGGACAGGCGGCGACGCTGTACGGACTGGAAGGGATTTCGCCGGGGCGCAGTATCGACTTGATTCCTTACGGGATCATGCGCGGCTTCCGGTCGCTGGACACGGTCGATCCCTACAATCCATTTTTTCAGAGTGCGACGGCGCAGGGGCAGGCGGGCATGGACGCGAAGTTCGTGATCCATGACCACTTTGTGCTGGATCTGACGGCGAATCCTGATTTCAGCCAGGTGGAGTCGGAGGATCCGCAGATCACGGTGAACCAGCGGTTCGAAGTGTATTTTCCGGAGAAGCGGCCGTTTTTTCTGGAGAACGAGGACTACTTTCGCACCCCGTTCGATTTGTTTTTCACGCGCAATATTCAGGACCCTTCGGCGGGAATCCGGCTGACCGGGAAGGAAGGGCCGTATTCGGTGGGGCTGATGACGAGCGATGACCGCGCGCCGGGGCTGGCCGTGCCCAGCTTTTGCCCGGCTACCTCCCCAATCTGTTCGGACAGTCTCTACGGTGACCGGTCGTACTTCACAATTGCACGAGTGAGCCGCGACATTTTCAGGCAGTCGAGTGTGGGAGCGGTTTACACCGATTGGGAGTGCCCGACGACCGGCGAGTTTAACCGCGTGGGCGGAGTGGACACGCGTCTGAAGTTCAACCCCAACTGGACCCTGGAAGGTCAGGGGGTGGTAAGTTCGAGCAACTTGCAGGGACTCAATGCATACTTTTACGGCAACCCGGAAACCACCTGCGAATACAACCTGTTCCCCTTCAGCTCGGGCAATGCCAGCAATGGCAATCTAACGAACGGCAACTATTATGCGGGGCCGGCGGACAAGCTGGACCTTAAGCGCGAAGGGCTGCACTTCTCCTATGAGGGAATTTATGACGACATCAGTCCGGGGTTCGTGACTGTGCCCGGATTCGTGAACCGCGTGGACATCCGCGACCTTTACCAGCTGATTGACTATCGCTTCCGTCCGAAGAAGGGCTGGATCGTGGACTGGGGACCTTCGCTGAACCAGCGCTACGTATTCGATCATGAGGGCAACCGGCTCGACACATATTACGATCCTTACCTGGCGATTCAAGGACGGGGACAAACGCAAATCTATCTGCTTCCTTATCAGGAAATGCGGGAGCGGTTGCGGCCGCAGGATTTTCTTTTTCTTGGTTTGTTAGTGAACCACAACCAGGACTACCACGAACACCGCAGCGGAGCTTCGTTCCAGACGAGCTACTTTCCGAAGGTGACGGTTGGGGCGAACTACTATTGGGGAGACGGGGCGAACTTCGTGCCGGCGACGACTGAGCTGCCGCTGCCTCTGCAGAATGCACTGCCGCAGTCTCTGCTTTCGCGGTTGGACACGGGCTCGGCGACGTTGACGTTCCGTCCCATCAAGCCGTTGAAGATTGAAAACACTTATCTGTTCGAGCGCTTGCGGGCAACGGAGAACGAGTATTCTTTTGCGCTTTCAGAGCTTGCTCAGTCCACGACGCCGGAGATCCCCATCGGGAAAGGCATTTTCAACAACCACATTGTGCGCAGCAAGTGGAACTGGCAGTTTACGCCGCAGCTTTCGCTGCGAGTGATTCTGCAGTACAACTCAGTACTGGCAAACACGCCGGGCACCCAGTTCTACCTACCGACCCCGTGTCCGACAGGCAGCAAAGTTTGTCCGCCGCCCCAACCGTTTTACTTGTACACCTACCTGCCCACGCAGAAGGAGTTCAATGCCGATGTTCTGGTCACTTACCTCGTGCATCCGGGGACGGCGATTTATGTGGGCTACAACAGCGACCTGCAGAACCTGGATCATGAGTTTACCCCGGGCCCCGAAGGTCTGGCGGGGCTGTACTCCGCGAAAGGTTATATCAACGACAGCCGGCAGTTCTTTGTCAAGGTTTCGTACCAGTTCCGCTTCTAAGAGCTCGGGAGGGCTGAGTCCGGATTGCTGAATCCTCGGGCATTCCGGTAGAATCTAAGGATTCGTGTCGAGGTCTGAACCTATATGAAACCTGCTATTCATCCCGCTTATAACGAAGTGCGCGTGCATTGCGCGTGCGGCAATGCGTTTGTTACCCGGTCCACCCATAAGGGTGATATCAGCGTAGAAATCTGCTCGGCCTGCCATCCCTTCTTTACCGGCAAGCAGAAGCTGATGGATACTGCCGGACGAGTGGAGCGGTTCCGCCGCAAGTACGCCAAGAACGCGCCGGCCAAGCCCGCTGAGACGGCCGCGAAGAACTAAGGCTTTCCACGGATTCCGCGGATTACCGCGGATACACCTGAAATTGAGCCCTCGCTACCATGCGGGGGTTTTGTTTTGCAGGGCCAAGTAGAATAGACGTGTGCGTAAGTCCTGGGACAACTCGGGTGGGGCGGGCATGGTTGTTCGCCAGGTAGAGGGTCTGAAGCCGGTCCCTGCCAGCGTATCCATCGGCGGAATCAACATTGCGCCTGCCACTGTGCTGGCGCCGATGGCCGGCGTTACTGACACGGTTTTCCGGCGGTTCATCCGCAACCTGGGTGGCTGCGGGCTGATCATGACCGAGTTCACCTCGGCCGATGGCGTGCTCCGCAAGAAGGACGAGAAGGCCAAGCGCTACCTCCATTTCTACGAAGACGAGCATCCGATTTCGGCGCAGCTTTTTGGCAGCGATCCACGAGTGATGGCGGAGGCGGCGCGCATGGTCGAGGGCCTGGGTTTCGACCTGGTCGATTTGAACCTGGGATGTCCGGCGAAGAAAGTCGTGAAGTGCAACGGAGGCTCCGGGCTGCTGCGCGATCTGCCGGCGATTGGACGCATCTTCGAGGCGGTGCGGGCGGCGGTGAAAGTTCCGTTCACGGTGAAGTTTCGCGCGGGATGGAGCGACGACGAGATCGTTTGCGTAGAGCTGGCGCGCATGGCGGAATCCTGCGGGCTGGCGGCTGTGGCGCTGCACGCGCGCACGCGGGAGCAGGGGTATAGCGGAAATGCCCGCTGGGAGTGGATTGCGGCGATCAAAGACGCGGTGAAGATTCCGGTGATTGGAAATGGCGACATCCGGACGCCCGAGGATGCTTGCGCCATGGTGGCGCAGACTGGCTGCGATGCTGTGATGATTGGACGGACTGCGCCGTCGAATCCGTGGATCTTCCGGCAGATTCAACAGTATTGCGCGGGGATGGAAAAAACTGATGTGGGGGCAGATTCCAAATCCTACGACGAGCCCTCCGAAGCCGATCGTTACCAGATGATCCGCACTTACTTCCAGATGCTGATTGAGGAGGAACTGCCGGACGCGGTCGGCAAGATGAAGCAGTTCGCTTCGTGGTTCACACACGGCGTTCCTGGTGGCGCAGGGCTGCGCAAGGCGATCTACGAGTCGAAGAGCGCGGTGGAGATTCTGGCGCGGGTCGAAGAGTTCTTCGAGGCGAGGCTATGTGCTGTGAGCGCGCCTTCGACGGGCTCCGGGCAGGCTCTGGTTCGCGAGACTGTCTAAGCCTGCATCGCCACCATTTTCCCCGCCTCATCTTTTTCCACATAGGCCCACGGGATTTTTGGGTCGTGCGTAAGAACCGTCAGCCATTTCTCTGGAATCGCCTTCGCGTAGTACTGCTTCTTGCTCTCGACGGTCTGCAGCGGGTAGAGGTCGAAGGACATGCCCCAGGTGATGTCGATGTGCGCAATGGTGGGGATGAGGTCGGAAATATAGCAGGCGGTGCGGCCTTTGCTTTCGACGATCACGGCTTGCATGTGGGCAGTGTGGCCGGGGAAGGTTTTCACCGAGATGCCGGGAACGATTTCTTCGCCGCCTTTGAGCAGCGTCATCTGGCCGCTTTCGACTAGCGGATCGTAGTTTTGGGGGATGTAGCTGATGGCGTCGCGCTCGCTGGGACGGCGGGCGTATTGCCATTCGCCGTCGGGCGCGTAATATTTTGCGCGCGGAAATGTGGGCACGATCTTGCCGTCTTTGTTGCGAACGGTGTTCCAGCCGCAGTGGTCGAAGTGCAGGTGGGTATTGATGACGATGTCGATGTCTTCGGGAGCGATCCCGGCAGCGCTGAGATTTGTGAGCAGCTTTGCGGGCTGGCCGTAGAACTTGATCATGCGCTCCGACAATTTGTTGCCCATGCCGGTTTCTACCAGCACGGTTTGCTTGCCGGTGCGGATGAGCAGGGAGTTAAGCCCGGCCTGGACGTAGTTTCTTTCGTCCGAGGCGACTTTGCGCGACCACATGATCTTGGGAACGACGCCGAAGAATGCACCGCCGTCTAGTCGATATGTGCCATCGGAGAAGATGCTGAGTTCGAAGTCGCCGAGAGTTAAGCTGGGCATTGAGTTAGTTTGCCACAGATTTAACTGACACTTCATCGGCGAAACTGAGTACTCTCGTCGATATGGAACGCCCGGCCAGCGTCACGGTGATCGCGGCTCTGTTTTTTCTGGTCGCGGGATATCTCGCTGCAATCGGCATCATCGAGCTGGTAGCCCCTGGCACACTTTCAACGACGCTGGGAACGGGCGTGACGTATGGGCGCGAACTGACCAGTCCACAGACGGCGATCTCCGTCGGCGCCGGTTGGGCGTTGGCGGGCTGGGGTCTTTATCGGCTGCGCAATTGGGCGCGCTGGTGCGCGATTGTCATCATGGCCATCGGGATCGTGGGATCGGTGCCGGCGGTTTCCGCGGCTGCGAGGGATCTGACCTGGCGCTTCTGGTTTTACGGCGGCCAGATCATGGTGCGGGTTGTAATCGCATGGTACCTGGCCGCATCGCCCGAGCTAATCGAGGCCTTTACGCGAAAGTAGGCGGCCGTCCAAGAACGCTGTCTTCCCGAGCGGAGCGAGGGATCCTGGTTTCCGCCGGTAGAATCTGTGTTGTCGATGCGAGCAAACACCAAGATCCCTCGCTGCGCTCGGGATGACAGTCCAATTTGGTTTTAACGCCTTGCTTTTGCTGGCTCTTTTTCTCCTACACGCTCGCTGACTTCGAACTTCATCTTGCCGGCTTTCTTGTCGGCATCGACTATGACGTGGTCGCCGTGCAAGATTTCCCCGTCCAGAATCTTCAAAGCGAGTGGATCCTGCACCAGCTTCTGGATGGCACGCTTCAGCGGACGGGCGCCGAAGTTCGCGTCGTAGCCTTGGGTGAAGAGCATGTCCTTGGCAGCGTCGGAGAGTTCGATCGAAATCTTGCGGTCGGCCAGCAGGCGGCGCACGTCTTCGAGACGCAGCTCGATGATCTTGACCAACTGTTCCTTGCCGAGCGGCGCGAAGACGATGATGTCGTCGACGCGATTCAGAAACTCCGGCCGGAAGTGGCCGTGCAGCGCGTTCATCACCTGCTCGCTGGCCTTTTCGAAGTCTTCCGGCGTGCGCAGGTTTTCGGCTTGCAGGTAACTCGATCCGATGTTCGAGGTCATAATGAGGATCGTGTTCTTGAAATCCACTACGCGGCCTTTGCCGTCGGTGAGACGACCGTCGTCCATCACCTGCAGAAGGACGTTGAAGACGTCGGGGTGCGCCTTCTCGATTTCATCGAACAGCACTACCGCGTAGGGACGACGGCGCACTTGTTCAGTGAGTTGGCCTCCTTCTTCATAGCCAACGTAGCCCGGAGGAGCGCCGATCAAGCGCGCGACCGAATGCTTCTCCATATATTCGGACATGTCGATGCGAAGCAGGGCGCGCTCGTCATCGAAAAGGAATTCGGCGAGGGCGCGGGCGAGTTCGGTTTTGCCGACGCCGGTTGGACCGAGAAAAATGAACGAGCCGATCGGGCGCTTGGGATCGCTGAGCCCGGCGCGGGAGCGGCGGATGGCGTTGGCCACGCGTTCGAGAGCCTGGTCCTGGCCGATGACGCGATGGCGCAGGCGGTCTTCCATGGTGATCAGCTTTTTCACTTCGCCTTCCAGCATCTTCGAGACGGGGATACCGGTCCACTTGGAGACGATGCGGGCGATATCTTCTTCGTCGACTTCTTCCTTCAGCATGCGCGGTGCGCCCGCGGCTTTGTTGTCGATCTTGGCCGACAGTTGACTTAGTTCTTCTTCGGCTTGCCGCAACAAGCCATAACGGATTTCGGCGACGCGCTGCAGGTTGCCTTTGCGCTCTTCGGCTTGCTCCTCGATCTTGAGCTTCTCGATTTTCTCTTTCAGCTCGCGAGAGCGGGCGATCAGATCCTTCTCCTTTTTCCAATTGGCTTTGAGAGCGTTGGACTTTTCGCGTATCTCGGCGAGTTCCTTTTCGATGACGGATAAACGCTCGCGGGAGTTGGCATCATCCTCCTTCTTCAGTGCCTGCTTCTCGATTTCGAGTTGCATGGCCCGGCGTTCGAGCTGATCGATATCCGTGGGAAGCGAATCGATCTGGATGCGAATTGAGGCAGCGGCTTCGTCGACCAGGTCGATAGCCTTATCGGGCAGAAAGCGGTCGGAGATATAACGATGCGAGAGCGTGGCGGCGGCTACGATCGCCGAGTCTTTGATGCGCACGCCGTGATGTACCTCGTATTTCTCTTTCAGACCGCGGAGAATCGCGATGGTGTCCTCCACGTTAGGCTCGCCGACAAAAACAATCTGGAAGCGGCGCTCGAGGGCGGCATCTTTTTCGATGTACTTGCGGTATTCATTGAGCGTGGTGGCGCCGATGGCGCGCAGCTCGCCGCGAGCCAGCGCGGGCTTCAGCATGTTGGAGGCATCGATCGCGCCTTCAGCGGCTCCGGCGCCGACCAGCGTGTGCAGTTCGTCGATGAAGAGAATGACCTGGCCCTGCGAGTCTTCAATTTCTTTCAAGACGGCCTTCAGGCGGTCTTCGAATTCGCCGCGATACTTTGCTCCGGCCAGCAGGGCGCCGAGGTCGAGAGCGACCACGCGTTTGTTCTTGAGAACTTCGGGTACATCGCCCGAAATAATGCGCTGGGCGAGGCCTTCGACGATGGCGGTTTTGCCCACGCCGGGTTCGCCGATGAGCACAGGATTATTTTTCGTGCGGCGGGAGAGAACCTGGACCACGCGGCGGATTTCTTCGTCGCGGCCGATCACGGGGTCGAGCTTGCCGCGGCGGGCCTGCTCGGTAAGGTCGCGGGCGTAGCGTTCGAGTGCCTGGTATTTGGCTTCGGGATTCTGGTCAGTGACTTTCTGCGAGCCGCGGACGGCAGTTAGTGCTTTCAGAATTGCATCGTGCGTGGCGCCGTGACGCGCGAGAATCTGCTGGGCTGCGTCCTGCTTGAGATGGGTGATGGCGAGCAGCAGGTGTTCGGTGGAAACGTACTCGTCCTTGAAATTGGAAGCCTCTTTGAATGCTTGCTCGAGCAGCTTATTTGCGGCGTTCGAGAGCGTAGCCTGGGCCGCTTCCCCGGAGACTTTGGGGAGTTTTTCGATTTCGCGGTAGAGATCGCTGAGAACTGCCTGAGGGCCGATGCCAATTTTCTCGAGCACGGGCGCGACGATGCCCTCTTTATCTTCGAGCGGGGCAGCGAGCAGATGGACAGGCAGAAGCTCGGGATTGCCGTTCTCGGAGGCGAGGTTGTTGGCGCGCTGGACTGCTTCCTGTGCTTTTACGGTGAATTTGTCCCAACGGATGGGCATGGGAGACTCCTGTTTCTAGTTTTTCACTTCCGATTTACGACGGCCGGCGGGACGCCGGCGCTACAACAGGCGGCGCTACAATGAAAACGGGAGGCAGCCGGTTTCTGCCGCCTCCCGTCGATTGTAAACCGTCGAGCTTCGCTCGACGACCGGATCAGAGATCCGGTCCTACACAAGAACGCTTATGCGGCTTTGCCGGGGGCTTTGGCTTCGATGGTTTTCTCGGTCTCCGCCTTGGTGCCTACGTTCACCTTGATCTGCTTGGGCTTGGCTTCCGCCTTTTTGGGCAGGGTGATCTTCAATACGCCCTTGTCGTAGGTTGCCGAGACTTTCTCGGAATCCACGGTGGGGGGCAGATTGAAGGTGCGGGTGAAGCTGCCGTACTCGCGCTCCACACGGCGATAGTTCTCTTCCTTCTCTTCTTTCTCGATCTTGCGCTCGCCGTGCACGGTGAGGGTGTTGTTCTCGAGGTTGACGTTAATATCTTTCTCGTCGACGCCCGGGACTTCGATCTTCAACGTGACGTTATGCTCGTCTTCGTAGACGTCGACGGCGGGGGCAAAGCTTGAGGTAGTGAGGGACTCATCCCGCCCACCTTCGCGATAGGACTCGCGGAAGGCGCGGTTGATGCGGTCCTGCAGGGTCGAAAGCTCACGGAAAGGCTCCCAACGGGTAAGTACTGTCATGGTCATAATCTCCTTCTGTGCTGGTTTCTCAGGAATTCGGCAGTGCCGTTCAATCACTTAGATGACTACTCAGCACAAAGGAAGCATAAAATATGAGTGGTTTATTGTCAATCACAGATATATGTCTTATTTTCATTAGCTTACTATCGAGACGACGCACTTCAGGTAGGCAGTTTCCGGCACATTTAGCAGGACTGGATGATCCTTAGCCTGTCCTCGAACCTCAACCACGCGCAGGGTGCGGTGCGCGTCGTGGCTGGCGTCCCCCAGCACTTCCAGGAAGTCGGCTTGGCTGACGTGGTAGGAGCAGGAGCAGGTCACCAGGACGCCGCCCGGACGCAGCATCTTCAGGGCGCGGAGGTTGAGTTCTTTGTAGCCGCGGAGCGCGGCGTCGAGGTCGCGCTTGCTCTTGGCGAACGCCGGCGGGTCGAGGACGATCGTGTCGTAGCGCTGGCCGGAGGCGGAGTAGTTCTTGAGCAAATCGAAGGCGTTAGCTTCGATCCATTCGATCTCCGGATGGCTTTGGTCGCGGCGATTAAGCGCGGCATTCTGGTCGGCGACCTCGAGCGCAGGTCTGGAACTGTCGATGCCGGTGACGTGGGAGCAGCGCCCGACCAGATGAAGCGCGAAGCCTCCCTGATAGCAGAAGACGTCGAGGGCGTCGCCGTGGGCGTATTGGGCAGCGGCGGCGTAGTTCTCGCGCTGGTCGAGGAACGCTCCGGTCTTCTGGCCTTCGAGGGCGTCGAAGTGGAACTGCACGCCGTTCATGGTGAAGATGGTCGAGGCTTTTTCGCCCTGCACCAGACCGGAGGCGCGGGGCAGCAGATCCTCGAGTTGGCGAACCCGCGGGTCGACACGCTCGACGATGGAAGCCGGACACAATCTGTCGGTGAGCTCTGAAGTCAGCGTCTGGCGCACCATCTCTGCGTCCATGGCCTGAGTGAGGATCTGCATCGAGAGAATGTCGTTGTAGCGATCGACGATGAGGCCGGGAAGGAAATCGGCTTCGCTGAAGATGACGCGGTAGGCGTTGCTATCGTGAACGATTCCTTCACGATAGGTGATGGCTTCGGCGATGCGTTGGCGAAGCAGCGCCGGAAAGTCCGCAACAGGCTCATGCGAGATCAGGCGGATGGCGATTTGCGAGGAACTGGAATAGAGCGCGCTGCCGAGGGGCTGGCCGCGATGATCTTGCACTCTGACGGGTGAGCCTGGAGGAACGTCTTCAGCCGAAACGATGTCGGAGCGATAGACCCACACGTGACCGTCTCTGAGACGGGCTGCCCCGCGCGGGGAAATCTTGACAATGGGAGCGTTCGGACGGCTGGTCGTCTTAGCCACCCAGCAATCTTAAACGCTGGAGCCTAGCTGGCGGCTTGTTCGGTGGGAATGCTGGCGGGCTTCTCGGCCTTGCCGGAGGTCCGGGTACGCATTTCGTACTGTGCGGCTTCCAGATCAACGTGAAGCGAATCAAGCGCCGTCATGGGCATTTCCGTACCCCAGGTTTCCATTTCGTGCTCGGTCCAGCTTCCGTTCAGGCGGATGGCGCCGGTAATGTCTTCCGGGAAGGCATGACGAAAATCTCCCTCGCGGATGAGGATGTCGCCAACGAGCCGGCCGGTGTGCATGTCGAAGACGCGACGGGTAGCCTGGCCCGCGGCATTATTGAAGCAAAGGAAAGCCTCGCCGGCGTCGGCGAATTCCTGGCGGTAGTACCAGGCCTGAGGAGCATCGATTTTGGGGTGGTGGCGGCGGGAGCGCTTGTGTTCAGGCTCAAGCGCCAACATCTCATTCGCGGGATTAAAGTAGAGGATGCGCTGGCAGGAATCGCAAACCACGGTTTGCTGGCCGGTGCGGACGTCGTTATAGGTCTGCGGCCGCAGCATAACCTGGCAGGCCATGCATTTGTGATCGAGTACTTCGGAGATGCCGCTGCCGCGAAACTTGGACACACGCTCGTAGTGCCGCAGGAGATCCTCATTGACGCCGGCCCGCATCTGATCGCGCTTGGCGCGCCACTCGGCAAGCTGCTTCTCGTCCTCGGCCGTGCGCTGGCGGGCTTCAACCTTCTCTTTTTCAATCTCGGCAGCTTCGGCTTTCAGCTCCGCCTGGGCGGCTTTTACTTCCTTGTCGCGCGCGTCCGCATTCACCATCAGCTCAAGGATCTTGTCTTCAGTCGCGGCGATTTCTTTCTCGGCGAACTGGATTTCGTGCAACAGCGCCTTATATTGCTCGTTGGTTTTTACGTCGAGGGACTGATCGCGGTACTTGGAGATCTTGCTACGAAGGTCTGTGATTGCGGTGTCGTATTTGCGGCGGGCGGCTTCGTCGGCTTTGACGGCAGCCTGAGCCTTTTCCAGTCCGGCCTTGGTACCGGCCAGCTTGTGTTCGATGGCAGCGACGCGTTTGGGGAGTTCGGCGATTTCATCCTGCAGGCGGCGGATTGCCTTGTCCGCTTCCTGCAGGCGCAACAGGTTTTCTATTTCTAGAAGCATCCAGAGGTGGCCCAGCCTCAATTCTAACACGCGGAAACGCCGCTTCCTCACTGATCCGGGGCTGGAGCCGTCTCACGAGTGGCCCTCGCCGGTGTAAACTCTTTCGTCCGCGCCTTGCGCTCCGTTCCTACTTTTTATCCCGGGGTTTCATTGTGAAGAAACAGATTTCATTCGCCATTCTTGCTCCTATCGGTTTGACTGGCCTGTTGACGCCCCTCTGGGCGCAATCGTCTTCTCCCGTGAAACCGCTTACCATTGAGGCACTGTTCGCGCCCGGAGGGCTCACCGGGCGT
>JBAUYE010000331.1:0-27188 GCA_049584615.1 Candidatus Sulfotelmatobacter sp. | reverse complement strand
CGCTCCGGCACAGTGGCGCCCTTCCCGGCGATCTGGTGGCAGTGCAGGGAATCGGCGGCCTGGGTCACCTCGGAATTCAGTTCGCCAATAAGTTTGGATACAAGGTCGCGGCGATCGGGCGCGGATCTGAAAACGCGACTCTCGCAAAGACGCTCGGAGCCAGCGTGTACATCGACAGCCAGGCGGCGAACGCAGCCGAGGCGTTGCAAAAACTGGGTGGGGCGCGGGTGATTCTAGCGACCGCGCCAAACTCGAAAGCGATGTCCGAGCTGATCAACGGTCTGGGACCGAACGGCGAACTCTTGGTGGTCGGAGCGACCGCCGATCCCATTGAAGTGACGCCGATACAACTCATTAACGGAAGTAAGACCATTCAGGGCTGGGCCTCGGGGACACCAGCCGATTCCGATGACACTCTGCGCTTCGCCGAATTGAGTGGCGTGCGTCCTATGATTGAAACTTACCCGCTCGAAAAGGCGGCCGAGGCTTACGCTCGAATGATGAGTGGCAAGGCAGAGTTCCGCGTTGTTCTAACGATGTCACATTGACCAACGATACAATTCGTGACACAAGCCGAGGAAGGAAACATCCCATGAAGTATCCGACTCTTTATCGCACAACGCAGATTGACGGCCTCTCGATCTTTTATCGAGAGGCCGGTCCCAAAGACGCGCCGACGATTCTCCTGCTCCACGGCCTGCCTTCTTCGTCGCGAATGTTCGAGCCGCTCTACGCGCGGCTTTCAGATCGCTATCACCTGGTCGCGCCTGATTACCCGGGCTTTGGACACAGCGACTGGCCGGATCCGAAAACATTCGCGTACACGTTCGACCACATCGCTGAAATCGTGAATCATTTCACCGAAGCGCTCGGACTGTCGCGCTACACGCTGTACATGCAGGATTACGGTGGCCCGGTGGGTTTCCGCATGATCCTGGCGCACCCGGAACGCGCCGAGGCTCTCATCGTCCAAGACGCGGTCGCACACAATACAGGCCTGGGCGCGAATTGGAAAACCCGAAGAGCTTTCTGGGCCGATCGCACCGCAAACGAAAGCGCGCTGCGCACAAATCTTCTCTCGCTTCCGACCACTCGCGCGCGCCACGTCGGCGACGATTCCAACGTCGAGCGCCATGACCCGGATCTCTGGACCGATGAATATTATTTTCTCAACCAGGCAGGACAAGCGGACATTCAAAGCGACCTCTTCTACGATTACCGCACTAACGTGGACGCTTACCCCAAATGGCAAACCTGGATGCGCGCGAAACAGCCGCGCCTGCTGGTGATTTGGGGCAAATACGAAAGCTCATTCGATCCCTCGGAGCCGGAAGCCTATCGCCGCGACGTACCGAAAGCCGAAGTGCACATCGTGGACGGGGGCCATTTCGCATTGGACACGGCAGCGGATGAAATCGGATCACTGGTCCAGGATTTTGTCGATTCTTCTCGCGGAGGGTGGCTGGAGCAGCGCGTTGGCTAAGGCCAACCGATTTCCCAAAGGCCGCAGAGGTTAAAGCTGTTCACGAAAGAAAACTTCGTGCGTCAATTTGTGGCCCAACCACTATCATTGTTAATTCCAGGTTTCCGATCGACGTCGAGAGGTGTCACAGGAAAGGGGTATTGTTGAGCAAGGCGAACTTAACCAACCGCAAGACGATTCACATCGAGTGGGGTGACTGCGATCCTGCTCAGATTGTCCACTACCCTCGCTACTTAGGCTATTTCGACGCATGCACGACGGCGTTGTTCAAGAAGGCTGGCCTGTCTAAGCGGCAGATGCTAAAAACTTATCAAATCGCGGGCATTCCTCTGGTCGACCTGCGTGCCTCGTTTAACGCACCATCGCGATTCTCCGACACGGTAGTCGTCGAGTCTGAGATAACTGAGTGGCGCCGCAGCAGCTTTTGCGTCCGCCATCGGTTGTTTAACAAAAATGTTTTAGCGGTGGAATGCTTTGAGATCAGGGTCTGGGCGGTGACGTCGCAAGCCGACCCGGATCAGATTGAGAGCAGACCTGTGCCCCGCGAGGTAATCGAGATGTTTTCTGCGGATAAGGATCGTGACGGGGCTCAGCACAGATCGCAACGCAAGAAACAATGAGCATGCGCACACAGGTTGGGATTGTGGGAGCTGGACCCGCAGGGCTTGTCTTGGCGCACCTCCTGGAACGACAAGGAATTCACTCGGTTGTGGTCGAAGCACGAAGTCGGCAGCATTGCGAGCAGCGGGTCAGAGCCGGAGTCCTGGAGCAAGGCACCGTCGACCTTCTTATAGAAATGGGTGTAGGCGAGCGAATGAAGCGGGAAGGCCTGATTCATGATGGCGTGGAAATTCGCTTCCGGGAACAGGGGCATCGCATCGATTTCAAAGCCCTGACGGGGCGCGGTATCACAATCTATGCCCAGCAGGAGGTGGTGAAGGACCTCATTGCGGCACGGCTCGCAACCGATGCTGAGATTTTCTTCGAAGCTGAGGGCGTCACCATTCACGATTTCGATTCCACAACACCGAAGATACGATTTCACGACTGTGGGGAGCCTTCGGAAATCCTTTGCGATTTCATCGCAGGCTGCGACGGTTTTCACGGAGTGTGTCGCCCGAGCGTAGAAAAAGCTTTAACCATCCATGAACGGATTTTTCCGTTCGCCTGGCTAGGCATTTTGGCAGCTGCGCCTCCTTCTTCCGAAGAGCTGATCTATTGCTATCATGATCGCGGGTTTGCCCTGCACAGCATGCGGACTCCGGAGATCACCCGCCTGTATCTCCAATGCGCTCCAGATGAAGACTTAGCGCAGTGGTCCGATGCGAGGATCTGGGAAGAGTTACAGACGCGGCTCACAACTCGCGACGGGCGCAGGCTAACAGAAGGCCCCATCTTGCAAAGAGGCGTCACCGGTATGCGCAGTTTCGTGGCGGAGCCGATGCAGTACGGCAGGCTCTATCTGGCTGGGGATGCGGCACACATTGTCCCTCCGACCGGCGCAAAAGGCCTTAATCTTGCTGTCGCTGATGTTCGGGTCCTCGCCGCCGCGTTCGCGGAATTCTACGCTTCTGGAAATCCGTATCTGCTCGACCGCTACTCAGAGACCTGTCTAAGACGAGTATGGCTGGTGCAGCGGTTTTCTTTGTGGATGACTTCCGTGCTGCATCGGGTTCCTGGGAACGACAGGTTCGAGGGGCACAGGCAATTGGCCGACCTGGATTACCTGACCAGCTCACGCGCGGCGGCGCAAAGCTTCGCGGAAAACTACGTGGGACTGCCGATGAGCTGAATCGAAGTACAATCTGTAGCATCGGCGTGCGGAACGCCGGGGAAGACCAGTGAAACGGCACGGTAGATAAATATGTCTTCTTCGCAGATTTCGGCCAAAGGCAAACATCTGGGAGAGTCAGTCGCCCCTTTTCGTCGGCATGAACCGGGGACCCAGCCGGATTCTTTCTATCCCGCCTATCGCGCGACGAGGCTGCGAGCGCCATCTCAGCCGTTGATCTTCTTGCCGCATACTCTTTCAGAGGTTACGGGACCGGTCTTTGGCCATTCCGATATTCATCCCAACGATCAGGACCTGACGGCTCAGCATGCGGGAGAGCCGTTGGGGGAACGCATCATTGTGCGCGGACGAGTGGTGGATGGCGATGGCCACGCCGTGTCGAATAGCTTGATCGAGATTTGGCAGGCGAATGCGGCGGGACGATACGCACACGCAAAAGACGACCACCCCGCACCGCTCGACGCGAATTTCGGCGGGACAGGGCGAACGCTGACTGACGCGGACGGATTCTACAGCTTTGTGACCATCAAGCCAGGCGCCTATCCATGGCGTAATCACGACAATGCGTGGCGACCGGCGCATATTCATTTTTCTTTGTTTGGGCCAGCCTTCGTTACGCGCCTGATCACGCAGATGTATTTTCCGGGCGATCCACTTTTTGCTTTCGACCCCATTCTGCAGTCGATTCCAGACGAAAGAGCGCGTCAGCGCCTGGTTTCGAAATTTGATCTGGAAACGACGAAGCCGGAATGGGCTTTGGGCTATCGTTTCGACATCGTGCTGCGCGGCCGAGAATCAACGCCATTTGAGAGATAGAGAGAGATAGAGAAAAATAGCGATGGACTTCACGCCGACTCCTTCCCAGACAGTGGGTCCTTACCTGCATCTTGGCCTGACGGATGCACGAAGCATTGCGCGTGTCGCCGGCGACGGGGCGAATGGCGAACGTATAGGGCTTACCTTTCGCGTGCTGGATGGGGAAGGAGTGCCTGTTCCCGACGCCATGATAGAAGTGTGGCACGCAGACTCCAAAGGGAACTACGCGCATCACGATGGCAGTGCGGACGACGCAGCCTTCCGCGGCTTTGGGCGATTGCCGACGGCGGAAGATGGCTCGTGCACATTTGAAACGATCAAACCGGGTTGCGTGCCGGGTCCGGGCGAGGCAGTTCAGGCGCCCCACATTAACGTTTCGATTCTGGGCCGGGGTATTCTCAAGAGATTGTCGACACGACTTTACTTCGCAGGGGAGCCGGCCAACGCGGCAGATCCCGTGTTGGCCTTGGTGCCGGAAAATCGGCGCGCCACGTTGTTCGCCCAGCCGGATCCGACCCGCTCCGGTAATTGGATTCTCAATGTGCACCTTCGTGGAGAGGGCGAGACGGTATTTTTCGATGTGTAATCATTTCGAATCGAACGGCCGAGCCGAATCGAAACAACCTGCGGTGCAGAGCCATGCAGTGCGGAGCCATGCGCTCCGGAGCCAAAGATGAGCGGACGATTGATCGAAAGCCTGGCGACCACACCAGAGTTGGCCGCGATGTTTTCCGACGAGTCCGTTCTGCAGGCCATGTTGGACTTCGAAACTGCCTTGGCGCGTGCAGAAGCGCGATGTGGGGTGATTCCAGCCCAGGCGGCGGACGCGATCACGGCTGTTGCCCGGCTCGACAATTTTGATATTTGCGCGCTTGCCGACGCGGCATTTCGCGCTGGGACACCGGTAATTCCGCTGGTGAAGATGCTGACTGAGCAGGTGCGAAAGGCGGACGCGGAGGCGGCGCGATTCGTTCACTGGGGAGCTACCAGCCAGGACGTCGCCGACACCGCGATGTCTCTTCTGCTGAAACGAGCAGAGCCGATTTTGATCGGCGATTTGAAGCGATTGGAAAAATCGCTGGCAGATTTGTCAGAGCGGCACAAGGACAGCGTCATGCTCGGACGAACGCTGCTTCAGCCGGCCCCGCCCGTCACCTTCGGACTTAAGGCCGCGGGATGGCTGGCATCGATCCGCCGTGGAACGCGGCGCTTGCAGAAAACATTTCGCGCTGCAGCTATGCTGCAGTTTGGTGGAGCGAGCGGTACCTTGGCATCGCTTGGCGACCGTGGGATTCCCGTGGCTGAAGCTCTGAGCGCCGAGCTTGGATTCGGAAATCCTCCAGCCGCGCCTTGGCACACAGAGCGTGACAATCTGGCGATGCTGATCTGCAATTGCGGCGTGCTGACTGGATCTCTCGGGAAGATGGCGCGAGACATCAGCCTGCTCATGCAGAACGAGGTGGGTGAGGCAACCGAGCCCGGGGGGGAAGGCCGCGGCGGATCGTCGACCATGCCGAACAAGCGCAACCCTACAGCATGTGGCCTGACGCTCGCCGCGGCGCATCGGGTGCCGGGATTGGTTGCATCGTTTCTTTCTGCGATGCTGCAGGAGCACGAGCGGGGTGTCGGAGGCTGGCAAGCTGAGTGGCCGATCATTGCCTCTGTAATCCAGTCGACCGGTGTGGCGATTGCTTCGATGGCTGAAGTGGCCGAAGGGCTCTCAGTTAACGCGCAAAAAATGCGCCTCAACATCGAGAACACGAATGGAGCGATTTTTGCCGAGCGCGCCATGATGCTGCTTGCAGCAAAACTTGGGCGAGATGTCGCTCATAAAATTCTAGATGCCGCTGCCAAGAGGAGTACGGCGGAAGGTAGGAATCTTTCTGCCGTGCTTGCAGAGATTCCTGAAGTGACGATCCATCTCGGTGCTGCGGAACTCAAGCAACTGGAAGCGCCTGAGCAGTATCTTGGGTCTGCGGAGGCCTTCCGACAAGCTCTGGTATCAGAGTCCGGTCGCGAAGACAACGACAAGGAGCGATGATTTGCCCTTCGCAACGATTCACGGTACGCGGATGTTTTACCGACTGCAGGGAAACGCGGGGCGGCCCGTCCTCGTTCTATCTCACTCCATCAGTACGGACCATGCGATGTGGGATCTTCAAGTAGAAGCGCTGCTTCCATACTTCCAGATTCTGCGCTATGACACACGAGGCCACGGAGCTTCGGAGGCCACTGCCGGTGAATATTCAGTTGAGATGTTGGGCAAGGATATTCTCGCATTGGCCGACATGCTGGAGATTTCGCAGTTTGCTTTTTGCGGCTTGTCCCTTGGTGGGGCCATCGGACAGTGGGTTGCGGCGAACGCTCCCCAGAGAATCACTCATCTGATGCTAGCCAACACCTCGCCTCAGTTCGTCCCGCGTGCCAATTGGGAAATGCGAATCGGGGCAGTACTTAAAGGCGGGATGCCGGCAGTGGTCGACGTGGCCATGCAACGATTCTTCTCCCCCGACACGCTGGCCAAACAAAATCCTCACGTCGCTTCGATCCGTCCGGTCTTTTTAGGAACGGATCCGGTTGGGTATCTGGGATGTTGTGCGGCTCTGCGCGACATGAATCACGGAGATCTCATCAAGAAGATTAAGGCTCCAACTCTTGTGATCTCCGGCGACCGTGACGTTGCGACTCCGTGGAGTGGGCATGGTGAAAGGCTGGCGCAGGAGATTCCGGGAGCGAAGGCGATTCATCTGGTGGCCGCGCATCTTTCTAATATTGAACGGCCACACTCGTTTACCACCGCGCTGCTTGAGTTCTTGTTGCCGCGACCGAGCACAGATGCAGAATCCCTGGAAGCCGGATTCGAAATGCGTCGCGCCGTGCTTGGTGACGCGCATGTCGATAAGGCGATTGCTGCGACGACCGACTTCACTCGCGATTTTCAAGAGTTGATAACCCGTTACGCCTGGGGAACAATCTGGTCTCGCCCTGAACTCGACCGGAGGACCCGACGGCTGCTGGTGCTGGCGGTAACCGCATCGCTCGGAAGGTGGGAAGAGTTTGCCCTCCATCTGCGAGCCGGGTTGGCCAGTGATCTCGAATTATGCGATTTGAAAGAAGTGCTTCTGCAAACCGCCGTGTACGCGGGCGTTCCGGCGGCGAACACCGGATTTCAAATTGCGGCCGAGCAGATCAAGAAGAAGGATGATTGAACTAAAATATTGGTGTAACCCGCTCTTCTCTATCATTTCATATCGAGCAGCGCAGCCATCGTTTCCACCCCGTCCCACAGATTCTGCAAGCGCAGGTTCTCATTGGCGGCGTGCTGATTGTCATCGTAATTGGCGATGGGCACCGTGATAGTGCGAGTATGCGCGGCGCGTTCCATCGCTCCCAGAGGCACGCTCCCTCCCATGGTAGGAAGGAGCACTACATCTTTACGCGCACTCTTCACTGCTTCAATCACTTCCTGCGCAATCGGCAGATCCATCGGCGTACGCACGGCGTTGTAGCCTGCCTCATCGCGCACCACCATAGCAACTCGAGGATGCTCCAGAAGGATTTGCTGCGTCGGTTCGCGGTCCACGATGAAGTAACCGCGGGACTGAATGTAATCTATGACGCGCTGCTGCTGCGCGCGCCAGTCGATCCCGACCACCAGGCGCAGGTCCAGATCGGCGGCCGCCGTGGGCGGAATGACATTGGCGGCTCGGGCTCCGGTTTGGCCTGAGGAGAGGCCGTTGATGTTCAGCGAAGGCTGGTTGATCAGCTCCAGCAGATGCGCGCCTCCGCCATCGACATGTCCAAGCCAAAAAGCATTCATCAGCATCCGGTCGTTCACCGGAGCACGAGCCAGCGCGTCTTTTTCAGCCGCAGAGAGCGGCTCAATTCCGTCATAGAAGTGCGGCACCAGAACGCGGCCGTCTTCGTTTTTCATCCCGCCGAGCAACTGCGCCAGCATCATCGCCGGGTTCGGCGCCCAGTTTCCGTAGTGGCCGCTGTGCAGGCCATGGTGCGGCCCATAAACCGTGATCTCCAAATGCGCATCGCCGCGGGCTCCAAAGACCACCGTCTGCTCGCCGCTCTGATCGACCGGCCCGTCACACACCAGCCACACATCGCCGTGGACCAGATCGCGGTTGGCATTGAGGATCTGCTCCAGATGCGGTGATCCCGCTTCCTCCTCACCCTCCCACACGAAGCGAAGGTTCGCCCGCAACGGCATCCCGGCCGCCTTGAGCGCATCGAACGCCGTAAGCTGCGCGAAGATCGCCGCCTTATCGTCGCCCGCGGATCGGGCGTAGATGCGCTGCTCGCCGTTTACTTCCCGCACGATCGGAGTGAAAGGCGAACCGCCATCCCATTCCGACGGAGTGACCGGCTGCCCGTCGTAGTGCGCATAGAAGACAATCGTGTGTTGCGCACCCGGCACATCGATCTGCCCGAAGACCACTGCGGGCGCGCCAGGCAGAGAGAGCAGCCGGGAATCGATACCACGTTTCCGGAGCTTTTCGAGGAGCACATCCGCATTGCGCTTCAGGTTTGCCGGATCGGCGGCAACGTTCGGTATCGACAGCAATTCACTAAACTGCTGCACGAGTTCCGCCCGATGTACCGCAGTGTACTGGCGGGCCGCCTCCGGCGGCGTCTGCGCGGCAATCGCCGTTGCAAGACAAATAACCGCAGCAAGGTGGGGAAATTTCATAGATTCACTATATACAAGTCGCTCGTGCCGGCCGTTTTTCTCCGTGACCTTTAATACTGAAAAGTTCCCTGGCCCGCGTTTTGCTCAGACAGTATGCCTGGATTTTGGGCACGTGTCGCCTCGGCCAAAGGTCCCGAGGCGCTGTTCCAAATTCAAGGGAAGCCCTGAAGTTCACTTTCGCTGCCCCAGGCCGAATGTTGTAATCTGTTCCGTCATGGAGAAATCGGAAGAAGCACTGGTCGCGGGGTTGCTGGACGCTCAGGTAAAGGCCCAGGCGCTATTCGCGGAGATTGAGACGCGAGATCTCATTCGGCCAGGAGCCAATGAAAGCGAAATGAATGAAGGCATCTATGCGCTTGCCGAGAGCATGTTCGGGATTTCGCGTTATTGGCACAAGCGCATCGTACGCGCAGGGCGCAACACTTTGGCTCCCTACGATGAGAATCCTCCAGATTTGACGGTCGGGGAGGATGACATTGTTTTTCTCGATTTCGGTCCCGTGTTCGAGGAATGGGAAGCTGACTTCGGCCGGACCTATGTTGTAGGAAACGATCCTCAGAAACGCAAGCTGTGCCGTGACATCGAAGAGGCATTTGCTCGCGGCAAGCAGTATTTTCATAAACACCCAGAGATTACTGCCGCCGAGCTGTACGCGTATGCTCAGGAATTGGCGGCGCAAGCAGGCTGGGAGTACGGCGGCCCCATCGCGGGACACCTGATCGGCGTTTTCCCGCATGAGAAAATCGAGGGGGACAAGATCACCCTCTATGTCCATCCCAAGAATCACAACCGGATGCGAACGCTGGATGCTTCAGGCCGACTGCGGCATTGGATACTGGAGATTCATTTCGTGGATCGAGTGCAGCAGATCGGTGGATTCTATGAAGAACTGCTGACAATTGGCTAAACTCTCCGGTTCTCTGGTTTGCGCAATGTTGCCGAATCTTCCCGCCGTGCGTGGCGTCAATCTTGATCCCCAGACCCGTTGCGCACATTACCACGGGCCCACGGACATCCTCGCGATCAAGATGAAGTGCTGCGGAGTTTACTACGCGTGTAAGGATTGCCATTCCGCTCTGGCCGATCACAATATCGAGGTTTGGCCGGAGAGCGAATGGAACCAGCAGGCGATACTTTGCGGAGCCTGCGGCACAGAGCTAACCATTCGCCAGTATATGCAGGGTGAATCTAGCTGCCCGGCTTGTCGTGAGCAATTCAATCCTGGATGTCGAAACCATTATCACTTCTATTTCGAAATGCGATCCTCATAAGGCCCAGCTCCTGTTCAGCGCTCTCAGCACCCGATTGTCGGACTTCACAGGCGACAGGGCAGTGGTCGCTGCCATAACCTTTCTCCTTCGGAAACGGCTCTTCCTGGTTGACATCTTCAGCAATTGCAACGGTGGCGGGTCTCGATAAGCGGTTTTTGCCGCCACGCTATTTATGTTTCGTGTGTGCGCAGCAACGGGTGCGCGAAATGCTCGGCCAACTAAGACGCAAAGCGCCGCCTAAATCAACATCCAAGCCTACCGACAACCGGTCTGGTCTCGCCAGTCCTTTCGCTGGAAGACTCTTGATGTGCATTCGGTTGCTCGAAGTTGGCGTCTCGCGTCTATTTGGATGGCCGCGAACCAGTGATGAGGATATCCACGAGTCTCCTGGCACTCTGCTGCCAGTCAGGACCGGACGCCACATGGGAGACGCCGATAAGTGCGCGCAGAAGATCGAATGGCTCCAGATCTTTACGAACGTGGCGGCTCTTGATTGCGCGCTTCACCAATGAATCGATTGCTCCCTGGATCTGACTGCGTGAACCTTCATACAGCTTCGAAGGCCCTCCGACCAGCGAGTTCAATGCAGGGGCGATGATCTGCTTGGTTGCGATGTAATCCACGAACAAGAGCATCCAAGCTCGCAAGGCTTCAACAGGAGGCATGGCTTGGGAGAATTTCCGCTCTGCTGCTGCCAGCTTTTCTACTTCAGTCCGATACACGGCTTCGATCAGTGCGTCTCGCGTAGGAAAATGGCGATACAGAGTCCCCGCTCCGACTCCAGCCTCTTTAGCGATGTCATCAAGGCTGGCGTTCGCGCCGGACCGGGTAAACGCCTCCTTCGCCACCTCCAGAATGCGCTCGCGGTTCCGCTGCGCGTCGGTGCGCAGTTTTCGCGGGGCAATTTTCTGATTCTTGGTCGGCATAAAAAAAGTTGCAACCGGAGATAGTCTCCGGATATCTTATCTACTGATTCGGAGACACTCTCCGTTTTAGTCGGAACCCGGCGGCCTGTCAATAGCGGTTCCCGGGTTCTGCGGCTTCGAGAGGTGAGCACATGAATCCACTCGCTCGTTATGAACCATTGAAGCATCCCGATCATCCTTGCCCCGACCTCGCGACGATGGCGGAGCGGGAATTATCAGCATTCTTCAACGCCATCACTCAGTTGTTCGGGTCAGAGCAGGCGGAGCTCTCAGCAGAAGACTGGCTGCAGGAGTTGATCGAGATCGATGGTGTGCCCGCTTCCGCCCGCGAATGGCGGTTGATCACTGCAAAGGCTTCGACTCGGCTCGCAAGTCGAATGAGCGCTTCGTCCCTATCGACCGAATTCACAAATGCTTAGGAGGAAAAGAATATGCGTGTTTTTGTTACAGGTGCTACAGGCTTTATCGGCTCTGCCATAGTTCGCGAACTCATCGATGCTGGTCACCAGGTGCTCGGCCTTGCGCGCTCGGATGCGCGCGCCGCTTCGCTTAGCGGCTTGGGTGCCAACGTCAAAGTGCATCGAGGGGATGTTGAAGATCTGGAGAGCTTGCGCAGTGGAGCGGCCGCTTCGGAGGGTGTGATCCACACAGCTTTCGTCCATGATTTTGCTCGAATCAAGGAAGTCTGCGAGATTGACCGGCGCGCCATTGAGACGCTCGGTGCCGCGCTCGCCGGCACTGACCGACCTTTGATCGTTACCTCCGGAACTGGCGTCGCCCACACGCCGGGTCGACTAACTACTGAGGAAGATGCGCCTAATTCTCCATTTCCGCGTGTGGCTTCGGAAGAAGCGGCGGCTGCAGTGGCGGCGAAGGGCGTACGCGTTTCGGTGATGCGGCTGCCGCAGGTCCACGACCCGGTCAAGCAAGGGCTTATCACCTACCTTATCGCTGTTGCGCGCGAGAAGGGTGTCTCGGCGTATGTGGGCGACGGGCTTAACCGCTGGCCAGCGGCGCATCGACTTGATGTTGCGCGTCTCTATCGGCTGGCGCTGGAAAAGGCGGCCGAAAAGGATCCTAAGGGAGGCCGTTATAACGCGGTTGCAGAAGAGGGAGTGATGCTGCGAGAGATCGCTGAGGCAATCGGGCGAGGATTGAAGGTGCCGGTTGTCTCTAAGTCTCCCGAGGAGGCAGGCGAACACTTTGGTTGGCTCGTGCACTTTGCGGGTAGCGACATCCCGGCTTCGAGCGCGCTGACTCGGCAATGGCTAGGATGGCATCCGACGGGACCGGTGCTTATTGCCGATTTGAAGGCGATGAAATATTTCGAACATGCTGCGGACACCGTAGCTTTGCACGGCTAGTGTCTGAGCGATGTTGAACGTTATTGAGAGGTGTTAGTAGTAAGGAGGCAGCAAATGACGAACATACTTGAGGCAACTTCATTTGGGGCAACTTCAACCACAGAGGACGTTTTGTCCGGCGTGAATCTGAAGGGCAAGCGCATTCTCGTAACTGGTGTTTCGGCCGGTCTCGGCGTGGAAACCGCGCGCTCCCTGGCCGCCCATGGCGCTAAGGTTGTAGGCGCAGCGCGGGATTTGAACAAGGCCAACGCTGCGACCGAACAGGTGCGAAAGGACGCGGCAGCTAACGGCGGCAGCTTCGAACTGATTGAACTCGATCTTGCCAACCTGAAAAGCGTGCGTGCCTGCGCCGACCGGTTGCTGGCGAAAGCAGAAGCGTTTGACGCGGTCATCGCCAATGCTGGAGTGATGGCCACACCGTTCGGCCACACTGCGGACGGCTTCGAAACGCAATTCGGAACGAATCACCTCGGACACTTTGTCCTGGTTAACCGGATTGCGGCGCTCATTCGGACGGGAGGAATGCTGGTCAACGTATCTTCTGCGGGGCACCGCTACGCGAATGTGGACCTCGACGATCCTAACTTTGAACGTACGCCTTATGAGCCTTTTGTTGCCTATGGAAAATCCAAAACGGCGAACATTCTCTTCGCGGTTGCCTTCGACAAACGCCATCGGGATCGGGGCGTACGTGCAGCTGCGGTGCATCCGGGAGTAATCCAGACCGAACTGGCTCGCCACGTGGACGCCAGCGAAATAGAGAAGATTATCGAACAGAGGAATCAGCAACTCGCGGCGGAGGGCAAGGCGCCGTTCCAGTGGAAGACAATTTCTCAGGGAGCCGCAACGTCGGTATGGGCTGGTCTGGTTGCTCCCGCGGACGAGATCGGGGGCAGGTATTGTGAGGACTGCCATGTTGCCAAGCTCGTGCCGGATGACTTCCCCACCAACGCCATGATTGAAGGAGTACGTGGATATGCGCTCGATGCGAACAACGCAGAGGCGCTCTGGAAAAAAAGCGAAGAAATGGTTAGAGAGTCGTTTTAGCTTTTACTATTGAGGAACTCCGCAACAGGAGGAATGAAAATGATTGAACAAAAGAACCTCGCCGGCAGTTTCACCCTGACCGGCAATTCGATGACATTAAACCGCATGGGCTATGGCGCAATGCAACTGGCTGGCCCAGGTGTCTGGGGACCGCCGCGGGATGCCGACACCGCCGTCGCTGTCTTGCGAGAGGCGGTAGAGTCGGGCGTGAACCACGTCGACACCAGCGACTACTACGGACCTCATGTGACCAATCAGCTTATCAAGCAAGCGCTACATCCTTATCCGAAGGATCTGGTGATTGTCACCAAAGTGGGGGCTCGTCGAGATCCAGACAAATCCTGGCCTCACGCTCTTTCCCGGCACGAGCTAGTGGATGCCGTTCATGACAACCTGAGAAATCTTGGCCTAGACCATCTCGATGTCGTCAATCTTCGGGTCGGCGGAATCACGGAGCCGGGGCAGGAATCGATCGAGGAGCCTCTGACCGTCCTCGCCGAACTCAAGCGCCAGGGACTGATCCGGCATATCGGTCTGAGCAACATTTCTCCGAAGCAGTTGGCTGAGGGGCAAGCCATCACTGAGATAGTTTGCGTGCAGAACTTTTACAACGTAGCCCAGAGGAACGACGACGCTTTCATCGACGATCTGGCCGCGCAAGGTATCGCGTATGTTCCGTTTTTCCCGCTCGGAGGTTTCACTCCATTACAGTCGTCGGCGCTTGACGCAGCCGCAGCGTCGCTCGAGGCCACACCAATGCAGGTTGCGCTGGCCTGGCTTCTGCAGCGCTCGCCCAATATCCTGCTGATTCCTGGCACATCTTCCCTCAAGCATCTTCGTGAGAATCTTCAATCATCGGCGCTTCAAATTCCCTCTGAAGTAATTGACGATCTCAACGCGATCAGCGGAAAAGCGTGAAACGGGAGGCGAACGTTTCCTCCTCGCCGCACTGCCATATGGGCGAGAAAATAAAGTCCGAGGTTTCTAGCGATTACAATTTCGGTTTTTATTCCACAGGGTCGTAATTCAGATTTTGCCCAAGCCATCGCTCGACTTCGCCCACGCTCATTCCCTTGCGTTTGCTGTAGTCGGTGACCTGATCGCGGTCGATCTTGCCGAGACTGAAATATCGCGATTTGGGATGGGCGAAGTAGAGTCCACTTATGCTGGAGCCAGGCCACATTGCAAATGATTCCGTGATCAGCATTCCGGTATTCGCCTGGACATCGAGCAGACGCCAGAGCGGGCCTTTTTCGGTGTGGTCCGGGCACGCCGGGTAACCTGCGGCCGGGCGGATGCCGCGATATTTTTCCTGGATGAGATCCGCGTTGCTCAGACCTTCGGCACCTCCGTAACCCCATTCATCACGCACCCGTTTGTGCAGGCACTCGGCGAAAGCTTCCGCGAGGCGATCGGCGAGAGCCTCTGCCATGATGGCGTTGAAGTCGTCTTGCTTGGCTCTGAACGAGTCGCACAGCTCCTTCAATCCGATCCCGCTGGTTACCGCGAAGGCTCCGATGTGATCGGACAAACCCGTTTCCCGCGGCGCGATGAAGTCGGCGAGAGACCGGCAAGGCTCGCTGCCATCTCGATTTGACTGCTGGCGTAGGAAGTGGAATCGTTCGATGACTTTTTCGTGTTCATCGCCTTCTCGTCTATCGGGTCTGTACAACTCGACATCATCGTCCACAGCGGCAGCGGGAAAGAACCCGTATACGCCTCGCGCGGTGATCAACTGCTTCTCGATGATGGCGTCGAGGAGAGCATTGCCTTCGGTGAAGACCTGCCGCGCCTGTGCGCCGTGCTCCGGGTGCTCGAGAATGCGGGGATAAATTCCTTTCAGTCCCCAGGTGTGGAAGAACGGGCTCCAGTCAATGAACTCGCGCAGAGTCGCCAGCGGAAAGTCATTCAGCACGCGCACGCCGGTGAATGATGGCGTGGGTAGGTCTTCGGCACGCCATTCGATCGGAGTTCTTCTCTTGCGGGCATCCTCCAGTGAGACGACACTTAACTTCGGCGCGGAGTGGGCCTGGCGCAGCGCCTCGTAGTCGGCGCGATGCCGCTCAACGAATGCGGACTTGCCATCGTCGCTCAGGAGGCTAGTGGTGACAGGCACGGCCCGGCTGGCGTCGAGGATGTGGACTACCGGCTCGCTATAATGCGGCGCAATTTTGACGGCGGTGTGCGCGCGGCTGGTTGTTGCTCCGCCGATGAGCAACGGCAGCTTGAAACCCTGACGTTCCATCTCGCGGGCCACATGCACCATCTCGTCGAGAGACGGAGTGATGAGGCCGCTGAGTCCGATCATGTCCGCCTTTTCCGCCTTGGCGCGTTCGAGGATCCTTTCGCACGGGACCATCACTCCCATGTCGATGACCTCGTAGTTGTTGCAGGCAAGGACGACGCCGACGATGTTTTTGCCAATATCGTGCACATCGCCCTTGACCGTCGCCAGTAGAATTTTTCCCTGTGCTTTGACAACTTCGCCGGCTGCAGCCCGGGCTTCCTTCTCGGCTTCCATGAATGGCGTCAGGTGCGCCACGGCCTTCTTCATCACGCGCGCGGACTTCACCACCTGGGGCAAGAACATCTTGCCGGCACCGAACAGATCGCCCACCACACTCATGCCGGCCATCAGCGGGCCTTCGATGACTAGCAGAGGACGGCCGAGTTTGATGCGGGCCTCTTCGGCGTCGATCTCGATGTAAGTGTCGATGCCTTTGACGAGCGCGTGAGAAAGACGCTCCTCGACCGTGCCATTGCGCCATTCTTCGGCTTTCTTTTCACTGACTATGGTGCCAACGTTCTTTAGCGTTTCGCCATACTCAACCAGCCGCTCGGTGGCATCAGGACGGCGATTCAGCAAGACGTCTTCGACCAGCAGCTTCAGCTCAGGTTCAATCTCTTCGTAGACCTCAAGCATGCCAGCATTCACGATGCCCATATCCATGCCAGCTGCGATGGCGTGATAAAGAAACGCGGAGTGAATTGCTTCGCGCACCTTGTTATTGCCGCGGAAACTGAATGAGATGTTCGAGACTCCCCCGCTCACCTTTGCATGCGGCAGGTTGGCCTTGATCCAGCGCGTGGCGTTCAGGTAGTCGACCGCGTAGTTATTGTGCTCCTCCATGCCGGTGGCGACGGTGAGGATATTGGGATCGAAAATGATGTCTTCTGGAGGAAACCCAACTTCGTCAACCAGGATGCAGTAGGCGCGCTCGCAGATACGGATTTTGGCTTCGTAAGTCGCAGCCTGGCCTTGTTCGTCGAAGGCCATCACGACTACGGCAGCTCCGTATTTCAGAACTTTCGCTGCGTTCTGGCGAAACTTCTCTTCTCCTTCTTTGAGCGAAATTGAATTGACGATGCCTTTGCCCTGCATGCACTTCAGGCCGGCTTCGACGACCTCCCATTTCGAGGAGTCCACCATGAAGGGCACTTTGGCGACTTCGGGCTCGCCCCCGAGCAACTGCAGGAAGCGCGTCATGGCCGTGACGCCGTCGATCATGCCCTCGTCCATGCAGATGTCGAGGACATTCGCGCCGCTCTCGACTTGCTGGCGCGCGACACTTACGGCCTCTTCATATTTACCTTCCTTGATGAGCCTGGCGAATTTGGGAGAACCGGCGACGTTGGTCCGCTCCCCGATGATGATGTAGACCCCTGGCTGCTGGGTGAAGGGCTGCGATCCTGAGAGATGGAGTGGCTTCGCCTTCACAGGCTGGGGCGCGCTTGCGCCGTCTGAATCGCTCACACGGAACTCTCGATCTGCCCAACATAGGATTCTTCAGAGTGTGCCGGGCCCCACTTTCGCGGAGGCTTGCCTTCGAGCGCTTTGGCGATCGCCGCGATGTGGTCGGGCGTATTGCCGCAGCAGCCGCCGGCAATGTTGATCAGTCCTCCGCGGGCGAAGTCGCCGAGATAACGGGCCATATCTTGCGGACCCAGATCGAATCCGGTTGCCGATAGCGGATTCGGCAGACCGGCATTGGGGTAACACGAGATCGCGACGTCCGCCTTCTCCGACAGCTCCTCGAGAAACGGATACATCAGATCCGGGCCGAGAGAGCAGTTAAGGCCTACGGACAACGGTTTCACGTGCCGCACCGCATTCCAGAATGCCTCGGTCGTCTGCGCCGAGATCATCGTCTCGCCGCCGCGGCCGACTGCCGCCGAGATCATTACTGGCAGTTCCTTCTCCTTACCATCCTCATCGAACACCTCGCGGATGGCCACGAGCGCGGCTTTGGCGTTCAGCGAGTCAAAGATTGTCTCGACCAGGAGCACGTCTGCACCGCCGGCGATGAGAGCGCGCACCTGCTGCGCGTAAGCCGCTTTGACCTGATCGAAGGTGACCACCCGGAAACCGGGATCGTCGGCATCGGGCGAGTTCGAAAGAGACACTGTCAGCGGCCCAATCGCCCCCGCTACGAACCGCTGACGCGAGGTTGCGGTTCCGACGCGATCAGCCCATTCACGGCACAGCCGCGCCGATTGCTCATTGATGTCCCACGCCAGATTGCCGAGGAAGGGATCTTCGACGATCTTTTGGTAGAACGCAGGATCCTTGCGGCCGCCGTGCTCTCGCGGATCCTCCACAAAGAACTCGCTCTGGGTAATGCTGGTTGCGCCAAAAGTATTTGTCTCGATGATGTCCGCGCCCGCTTCCAGGAACCGTCGATGGATATCTCCAATCATCTCCGGCTTAGTTAGCGAGAACAGGTCACCGTTATTCAGAAGGCTCTTCTTCGAGTCTTTGAATCGCTCTCCTCGGATATCCGCTTCCGTCATCCCATAGGTGCGGATCGTCGTACCCATCGCTCCGTCGATGATGGCGATTCGATTCTCCAGGATCTTTCCCAGAGGATGCGAGTGGATTTTCTTCATCTCTTTTTGATGACCTTAAGCAGCCTTCGATTCGGCCTTGACTTGATGACATTTCCAAGAAGTAAGCCTCTTTTATTATAGCCAGTTGCAGGATATCCCAGCTTGAGGGGGCGTGATCACTGAAGTAATCGTGATAGGGTTAAGGTTGTCTTTTGGGACCCCGGGAAAGCTATTCATTTTGCGTTTGATAAGGGGCGCAAGCCAAATCCCGTTGACTTCGCTCGCCGTCTTTGCTGTACTTGAGTTGTTATCAACGGTGAAGGAGTTCACCGAAACCGCTGTTCCCACCATATAGCCGGGTGCAGCTGATGACTCCTGACAAGCGGGCCTTGTCGCGGAGTCGTGCCCCGGCAAAAGTTCCGCAAAAATAAACAATCTCTTGGAGTTCGGCCTCAATCTGGACGGGGGCGACCCCAATCGCAATCTCAACACGGGTACGCCCCCTGAAGCGGAGCAAAGAGCTCGAAAAGCAGTCCGGCCCAGGACGGGCCCTGTGGTTCACGCGTACCCGCATCGGCTTGGCTATTGCAAGGGGAGACCAAGGATGGCTTGCCCTGAGGCGAAAAGAGTAAGACGAGTCCGAGCGCGAACGGAACCGATGATACCAGATTTCATTTTCGATCGTGAGGAGGAACGCCAACAGATTGACCAGTTCCTGGCGAAGAGGCGCTCGTTTCTCCTATACGGACCGCCGGGAGTTGGCAAAACACTTCTGCTCCGTAACGGGTTGCCCCACTTTCGGTCGGTTCTCTATTGCCAAGACTCCACGACGACAAACGTGTTGTTTCGCAGTCTCGCACGTAGTTTGCTGCAAATGCAGAGCCCACGCGCTTCAAAAGCATTTCGCGACGAGGATGCGATTGCGACAAAGTCAGCGGTTTCGTTAAAAGGGATTGTGCTGGACGCGCTGAGAGAGGGGGAGTTCTCAATTGTGCTCGACCATCTCAAGCGACCTTCATACTCATTTGCATCGGCCGTTCGCGAAGTCATGGGATGGGGCTCGACTCCGGTGAGCGCAGTGGCGCGTTCCAGCCACATGGAAGACACGGGCTTTCTCCAGCCGCTTTACGGCGACCGCTCGCAGAAGTGTGAGATCCGCAATTTCGACGACGCAACGGCCGAACAATTTGCTCGTGAACGGGTCGAGCGCTCCGGCTTGTCAGGCACAAACATCAGCGAATTCGTCGACAAAGTGCTGGAATTCAGCGGGGGAAATCCAGGAGCGATCATTGCATTGATCGATATGGCGATTTCTCCAAAGTACCGCTCTGAGGAACACATCAAGATCTCGCCGCTGTACATCGACTTTCGCATGAACGGGGGCGTTGCAAGGTGACGAATGGTTCCAATTCGCTTAACTCGAATCATGAGCGGCGCCTCAGCGTAACCTGCCGCCACATCGACAAGCTGCTGGCGGAGATGGAAAGCTCGCTCAATGTATCCAGCTCAAAACTAGCTTTCCCCCAGTACGCCCCGGATCTAAGCCCCGCTCAACGGCGCGTAGTCGAGGACTACATCCGTCGCATTCGCGCTCAGCTGATTCGCGTGCTTGACGGACAAGGAATGGAGCGACCGCCGGCCGATATCCCGGTTTCGCGTTCACTTCACGTAAATCTCACGTTTGTGGACATCGCGGCACAGGAGTTGAAACCTGAATACATGAGCGGTTATGGCCAGGTTCCACCGGCTGCTGCAGTTGAGTTGAACGGTATCGCTGGAGAGCTACAGGGATTGGTGCGACGACTCGATGAATACCTGATGCGTGGGTCCAGGGAAAACCTGCAGGAACGCTTGGAAAGGCTGGAACAAACAGGAGGGGAGATCCCGCTTCTCAAGAAGCTGGAGGCGGTCATCAGCGAGCATGGCCTGGTGGAATTCCGGTCCACGTTGTCGATGATTCTCGACCGTCTGGAAGACAACAGTTTTGAAATCGCCATCTTCGGGCGCGTCAGTTCGGGCAAGTCGTCTCTGTTAAATGCGATGCTCGGGACCGATGTACTTCCGGTCGGCGTCACGCCGATTACGGCGGTTCCGACACGCTTGCTGTATGGCGACACTCCGGTGGTCCACGTCTGGTTTGCCAATCGGACGCCCGAACAGTTCGATATTGCGCACTTGCCGGAGTTTGTGGCCGAGCAGCTCAATCGCGGGAACGAAAAGCATGTAACCAGAATCGTGGTTCAGCTCCCCTCGCCTCGCCTTCGCGAGGGCATCGCATTCGTCGACACTCCTGGGCTGGGATCTTTGGCGACTCGCGGAGCCGCCGAGACACTCGCCTATCTGCCGCGATGCGATCTGGGGGTTGTTCTCATCGATGCCGGGTCGACTTTAACTCCCGACGATCTTCAAACCATTCAGATTCTCTATGACGCGGCTATTCCAGCCATGGTCTTGTTGAGTAAGGCGGACCTGTTGACGCTCGAAGATCGCTCGCGGGTGATTGAATACGTCAAGGATCACATCAAAGAAGAGTTGAACCTGGACCTGGCGGTGCGCGCCGTGAGCGTGGTGGCCGGAAGCAAAGGTCTCGTCGCTCGGTGGTTCGAAGAAGACATCACTCCCTTGTACAGTCAGCGTCAGGAATTGAAGCTGCGCTCCATTAGGCGCAAACTGGGAGCGCTCCGCCAATCGGTAGAGATGGCCTTGCGTACTCGCTTGCGACGCAAGGATCAGATCTCACCCACGAAGGTAGAACAACTACGTGTGGTCGAAGCTGACTTGCGTCAGTGCGGTGGCCGTCTCGAGGAGATGAAGAAGATCGCGCGAGGCGTGGCGAACGATCTGGAATATTCGAGCACTCGGACGTTGCGCTTTGCGGCCGCCACCGTGGTTGAGTCATGGTCCAAGCAAGGTGCTGGAGATGAAGCAGTGCCGGGGGTTGTGCGCAACGCAGTAACATGGACGGTTCAGGAACAAACCGAGTCTCTTCGCCGGCGTATGGACGCCATGGGGCACAAACTCCATGAAACTCTCCGGGCCACCGCCAAGGTGCTTGAGGTCGAGGACGTGCCTGCAGAACAAGAGTTCGCCGGCGTGGTGCGAGAAATGCCAGCCTTTGACCACGGCGAACTCAGTATCGACTTAACGCGGCCTTTCCTGTTCGGTCTGCTCGGAGAAAACATTTCGAGATCGATCGTGACCAAGCGCCTGGCGGGTATGATCGGAGGTCAACTCACGAAATCCTTATCCGCCTACCGCGCTTTGCTGTATGACTGGTCGGAGAGAACTTTGGGCCAGATGCAACGCAGATTTGATGCTTATGCCAACAGCTATCGCGCTCAGGTTGAAAGGTTGGTGGGCGATCACGTGTCGCCAGCTGAACAGGAAGGCGCCATTCGTCGCGATCTGGAGGGCTTGGAAGGTGCGCGAAGGGAGCCGACTGTGGCTTCTGGGTAAGCGGTAAGTGGGGCGAGGCGCATTATGAACAAGAAAGGAAAGATACGACTTGCTGAAATACGTGATGGTGGGAGTGGGAGGTTGTCTAGGTTCGATTTTTCGTTTCTGGCTGGGTACTTACATCGGCAGCAGATTGGGAACTCGATTTCCCTACGGGACGCTCGTGATTAATGTTACGGGTTCGTTCTTGATCGGCCTGATTCTCGCCTTGCTGACAGCAAAAACTCATTGGAGTCCGAATTGGCGATACTTGATCCCAATCGGCTTCCTCGGGGGCTATACGACATTCTCCAGCTTCGAATACGAGACTTTGCGCGCCATTCAGGATGGCCAGATCGCCCTAGGCCTTCTCTACGTGGCCGTCAGCGTGATCGTTGGCTTTGTTGCAGTGTGGGGTGGCGTTATGGCGGGGAGGGTGATCCCATGAAAGCGGAAGCTTTGGCACGGGGAGCTAACGTAAGCCAGGCCTTTGGTTGGTCAAAGAGGACTCTAACGACAGGAGGAAAATGTGCTGACACCAGGGCCAGGTAAGAAAGTCGGCGTTTATGTCGCGGAAGATCAGCAGTTCCACGGTGCGGCTGCCTACGCCGCCATTCTAGACTTTCTGTTTTTTCACGGCGTCTCGGGCGCAACCGTGACGCGTGGCATTGCTGGATTTGGTGCAGATCATCACATGCAAACGACCAGTCTCGTTGACCTGGCGGTCCATCTGCCCGTCAAGATCGAGTTCATCGAAACTGCGCAGAAAGTCGAAGAGTTACTACCCAAACTGCAAGCCATGGTAGGTGCCGGATTGATTGAGATGCACGACACCACCATCGTCAAAACTGCCGAGAAGAAACAAAAAAATCCTGCGGCTGAAAAGCCCGCCCTGAAGAGCGAGGGCAAAGCCAAGATGATGCGCATCTACATCGGCGAAAATGACAAGTGGAATGGCCAGCCGTTGTATGAAGCTATCGTCAATGGTCTACGATCCAACGACATTGCCGGCGTAACGGTTTACCGCGGAATCCTCGGTTACGGTGCCAATCGGAGAATTCACAAGGACTCCGCGCTGAGCATTTCTCATGATCGTCCTATCCTGCTGTCCGTGGTGGATACCGAGGAAAAACTGAGGGCCTTTATGCCGATTCTTGACCAAATGGTGAAGCAGGGTTTGGTCGTGCTATCTGACGCAGACGTGATCAAGTACACGCATAACTACGAGAAGGCCGAGCGGCGCCAGGGGACACGAATATGAAACTCGAAGGAAAAGCCAAAATGTTGCGCATCCATTTCGGAGAAGATGACAAATGGCACGACAAGCCGCTGTATGAAGCGATTGTGATCAAATGCCGGGAACTCGACATCGCGGGCGCGAGCGTATTTCGCGGCATCGAAGGTTATGGTGCGAGCTCCCTTATTCACAAGAAACACCTTCTACGCTCATCAGATCGGCCAATCATGGTTTCAGTGATCGACACCGAGGACAAAATCAGGAGCCTTATTCCTGCGCTTGATGAAATGGTGGATGAAGGGCTGATCGCGATGTCTGAGGTGGAAGTGATCCGCTACGTGCACCAGGAGGGAGTGCGCTCTCCCGCTTCCTAGCCAAGTGCGGAATGGAACAAGAGCATTAACGGATGAGCTATGAGGGCCGATCCCAAAGAAGACTCGCTGCTTGAGAAGCCCGCTTCCCCGCCGTTGGTATCCGTTGCGTGCGAGGATCGCCGGGCCCCCCGTGAGATTTCCCACGGAGAGTCAGCACTCGTAAGACTGGCGGAGTTAGCTGACGAGTTTGACGCCGAGCAAGTCGCTGCCGATGCGCGGTCCGTGGCAGAACGGGTATCGGAGGGACGCTTCTATGTTGCTTGTATCGGCCAGTTCAAGCGCGGGAAATCCTCTGTCCTGAATGCGTTGGTGGGTGACAGCGTACTGCCGACTGGAGTTGTACCGGTTACCACCGTGCCCACGATCGTCCGCTATGGAAGTCGTGCGGCCGCTCGCATGCGTTTTGAAGCCGCTGGCGGCTGGACAGATATTCCGGTTAAGAGCGTCGATGAGTATGTCTCCGAAGAGAAGAACCCGGAGAACGCCAAACATGTCGCGGCATTGGAAATCTTTGTGCCCAGTCCGCTGCTGGCAACGGGCATGTGTTTCGTCGACACGCCAGGGTTGGGATCGGTGTTCACCGGCAATACGGCAGCAACACAGGCTTTCATTCCCCATATTGATGCGGCGCTGGTCGTGATCGGGGCAGATCCTCCGCTAGCGGGGGAAGAACTCGTACTGATTGAAGCGGTCGCACGGCACGTTCGGGATCTCATTATCACCATAAACAAGGCGGATCGCACAACGGACGCAGAACGAGCCGAAGCAGTAGCCTTCGCGCGACGCCAGCTCGAAAAGCGGCTTCCCCAACATTCTGTCGGACCTTTGTTTGAGGTCAGCGCAGCGGAACAGCTTGAGCATCGGGGAACAGGTAGGGACTGGGAGAAACTGGTCGCTTCGCTGAACCATTTGATCGAAGGGTCGGGCCGTCGTTTGATTCGGGTGGCCTGCGAACGTGGACTAGAGCGGACCAGCGAGCAGCTTGTTGTGATCATCTCGGAAGAGCGTGCGGCACTTCAACGGCCGATCGAGGAGTCGGAGACCCGCATCACCGCGATGAAACAGACCATTGGCGATGCCGACCGTTCGATGAGAGAGCTCCGGTATCTTTTCATGGCTGAACAGCAGCATATTTCGGACATGTTCGTCGATCGTCATAAGACATTTCTCGCCCGCGTGTTGCCGCAGGCGCACCAGGAGTTCGACGTTTCACTGCAATCGATATCTGGCTGGCTCGGTCCATCGCATCGCCGTCGCACTTTCAACGAGGCGCAGGAACTGGCACGCCGTCATGTCATGCCATGGTTGAAACCCGAGCAGGAAGAAGCGGAGAAAGAATACCGGCGTGTCGCATCGCGGTTCGTCGAGATGGCAAATGACTTTCTAAGCAAACTTGCGAATGCCGGCATTCCCGAATTGGCGCGGATGCCCCACGCTCTCGATCCGGAACGCGGATTTCGCGTCCGCTCTGAATTCACTTTCTACGAATTCAGAGACGTGGCCCAGCCTGCTTCACCGCTGCGCTGGTTGGCCGACCTGGTTCTTGGTCTCGTAGGCGCCCGGTGGATAATTAGAAACGAGGCCCAAGAGTTTCTCACCAGGCTGCTCGAAACCAACAGCATTCGCGTGCAGAGCGACGTTCTCAACCGGATTCAGGAGAGCCGAGGGAAGTTAGAAGCTGAGATTCGCAAGCTGCTTCATGAGGTGAGTAGGATTGCGGAACAGGCTCTGGTCCGCGCCCGAAAAGTAAAAGAAGACGGCGAGCCTGCGGTTCAGGCGGAATTAAATCGATTGGACGGCTTGGAACATGAAGTGACTGCGCTCTGCGAATCCAAACGTCTCAACGGTGTGGTGGTATGAACCCACGGTGAGAAGGACCCGTGCGATAAGCCCGCGCACACGTCCAACCCTGAAACCGTGAATGGCCGACTGAGATTACGATGCCAACAGCCAAAAACAGTTTCGAAAACGATCACGAAGGCTAGCACTAAGCGTCTAAATCCGCATCCCGTCCGGGCCGAGCTTTAACCGTACGTGAGGTCGGTGCTCTGTCCGACTTCGATAATATAACCGTCAGGATCCCGGATGTAGCAGCGTATCTCGCCGTACTTGGGTATCGGCTCTGTGATGAATTCGGCTCCTCGACTTTTCCATAATTTGTAGCACGCTTGAATATCCGCAACCCGGAAATTCATAAAGCTGTTGATGTGATTCGGGTCGGGGACGCTCAGCGTTACCGTCGGCTTATCCGGGGTCGGCCCGCCTCCAACGTTCAGAATCATCCAGATATTCGCTAGCAGCAGGTACGCAGGCGCGTTGCCGTCACCCAGGCTCAGAATGCGAGCGCCGAAGACCTTTTCGTAGTAATGAGCCGATCGCTTGATGTCGGTGACGGTGAGAAAATGCGCGATGCTGATGCCCTCTCGCGGGGGCATCTCATAGCTCTTTTGGTCGATTTGTACGCTGCTCATTGACGGCTCCAATCCCAATAAACAGCACTCATCCAATAATTCTGGTTTTTCCGTGTTCATACCTGCTGCCGATTATGCCTGACGAGGAAAGGCAAAGCAATTGGATCAAGCTATCGCGCGAGACTTCGGCTTCGCGATTTCCAGGATAAACCGGGGACACAGAATAGAACGGGGACAAACGGAACCTGCCCCATTTTTCTCGGCCAACAATGGGGTCAATCCCGTGAGTCCGAATGCGCTCGATTGGCGCATACTTTCGCCGATGTGTTGCACTGTTCCCACTGAGGGTGGGCAGCGACGCTGTGTATGCTATTTGTTTTTGTTCGACATGTGATCAAACATACTTGCCGCCGCTGTTTCCGACTCCCGCGCCCCTTCCCAAAAAAAACGAAGGAACAGGGCGTCCACTGTGTTGGTAACGCCGCAAGATTAAAAGCCCGGCCAGCCCCCATCAGCGGTTGATGTGGGTTATGGCTGCGGAAATCCGAACATCAACCACGACTGATTGGCTACCCAATGCGGGTAGAGTTCGGTCATCTGATCGAACAGCTCCTGGTCGGACTTTGCGGTTTTCTGCAGTCGGTCGAAGTCCTGCAGGTAACGCTTGGTGTCTTGGATCGCCGAGGGAGAGTCGGGCGCGCCAGTCTTCTTGTGACCAGCGACAACCATCGCCGGGTTCAGCGCCGCTAACCGGTCGAGCGCCGCGATCCAATTCTTTCGGCTCTCGGGGGTGGTGTCGCCGACGTACATGCGGCATTGGTTGTACACACCGTCGCCGGCGACGACGAGGCCGATCGATGGAACGTATAAAGACGTTGAATCGGGGCTATCGGTGCGGCCCTGCTCGATGATGCGCAATTCGTGGCCCTCGAGAGTGAACGTGTCGTGCTCATAGGGCTGAGGTGGAACCAACCTGGTGGCCACTTGTCCAGGAAACATCCGGCGGGCTAGCCGCTCCACCGTGGGAGTAAAAGACATCTGCATGGCGTTCACCGCCTTGGGCGTTGCTATCGCCCGAGCGCCCGGGAAACGGTCGAGCAGAATGCTCAGACCGTAGAAGTGGTCGAAATGGGCGTGCGTTATATAGATGGTCTCCAGGTTGCGATTGTGCAGAGCAACCCAATGCGCGAGAGCCTCGGCCTCAGCCACTGTCCCCATTGCGTCCACCAGCACCGCGTCGTACTCGCCGAAGATTAAGGTCGACGTGATCGGGTCAAAGCCGAACGCTTCGCCGAAGGGCTTTGGCCGCTCACCGACCATAGTCTTTCCCGGTGCGGTAAAAACGTTCACACTTAATGTGTTCGACTCAGGCGTGTTCGACGCGACAGGCGCGGACACGCGGGTGGTCTCTTTCAGTCCATTCGTGCCATCCATTTGGTATCCCTTTCGATGTGAGAGGCGAGTGACTGTTCAAGGCAAGATTGGCAGAAGCGCGACGACGAA
>JBAUYE010000330.1:0-7404 GCA_049584615.1 Candidatus Sulfotelmatobacter sp. | reverse complement strand
AGTCCATCTTTTCGTTTTGATCCTGGAATCTCAACGAGCAAACTTTTACAGTATATGAGCCGGGAAAGCGGGGGAGCAAGGCGGAGGATGTGTGGCGATGCGCCACCCATGGCGCAGGCTGTCGCGTAGGCAGCGCCGGGACGGCGGCGCGCAAACTGCTCTACCAAGGCGCGACTTGCCCACATGGATGTTGCGCACGATAGAGACTAGCGCTTTCCGTTTTTCAAGTTAATTTCCATCCCCTCGGCCGCAGCCCGCACCTTGGGATAGTAGTTGCGCGCTTCCTTCACGACCTTGTCGATCACCACATCGGTGTGGTCAGGGTCATGGTGGAACAGCACCAGCTCTTTAGCGCCGCTTTCCATCACCACATTGACGGCTTCGCGCCAGTGGCTGTGTCCCCATCCCCGGCGCCGCGCTTCGTATTCCTCGGGAAGATACTGCGCATCGTAGATGAGCACGTCCGCGCCTTCCGCCAGCTTGCGCACGGCCTTGTCGAATGCGGCATCGCCAGGTTCGTTATCGGTGGCGTAGACGAGGATTCCATCCTTGGTTTCCAGGCGAAAGCCCATGCATCCCTGGGGATGATTCAGCCACGCAGTCTGCAGTTGGGTGCCGTCCTCGATCGTAATGCGTCCGCTTTCGATGTCGTAAAAGTCGCGCCGAGCCTGCATCTGCCCGATGTCCACGGGAAAGTAGGGTGCGGCCATCTGGTCCCCCAGGACTTGCTTCAGGCTGCGCGTGCGGCTGGAGCATTGGAAGAGGAAGCGGTTCTCGGCGTTCGCGTACAAAGGCCGGAAGAACGGCATGCCCTGAATGTGGTCCCAGTGAAAGTGCGAAACGAACACATGCGCGGAAAACGGCTTTTCCCCGAACTCACTTTGCAGTTGCTGGCCCAGCACGCGGAACCCGGTGCCACAATCAAAGATATAGATGCGATCGCCAAGGCGCACCTCCACGCAGGAGGTATTGCCTCCATAGCGCATGTTCTCGGGTTGTGGGGTGGGCGTGGAACCGCGTACGCCCCAGAACTTGATCCGCATAGGCTCCCCGGCCGCACGAGGGCTGCTTTACCGGACTCTGTCCTTCGTATCTTCCGACGGTGGGCCGCGTCCGTCAATTGCCGCGTTGGTTCACAGACTACTATTTCGCGGTCTTTTCGCGGTAAGTACCAAAGTACTCTGGGATGAGGACCACGCGCCACAAGCACTCGCGTCCAGGCAGCGACTCTCCCCCATACCGAGTCCCCTATCGAGTCCCCTATAATGAACCGCGAGGCCGTGCCGAGGTCTGGCGAGTCTCGTCCCTAATTCTTCGCATGCCTTATCCCGAATTCAAGGAATTCGCCCGGCTGGCGCGGTCGGCCACGCTGGTGCCGGTGGTGAAATCGGTGAGCGCTGACCTGCTCACGCCGGTTTCGGCCTTCCTCGCGATCGCCGAGAAAGAACCGCACGCGTTTCTGCTGGAGTCGGTCGAGCGCGGCGAGCAGATCGGCCGCTACACCTTCCTGGGTGCGCGGCCTTACATGCGCCTGCGGGCGCGCGGTTCGGCCATCGAAATTGAACGCGGACGGCACCGCGAACGGCACCAGGGAAACGCATTCGAGTTCGTGAAGCTCTTGCTGAGCGAGCACCAGCCGGCCGGGGTTCCGGGCCTGCCTCCGTTCACTGCCGGAGCGGTCGGTTATTTTTCCTACGACGTAGTGCGGCAGTTGGAAAACATTGGCGAGCGTGCGAAAGACGATCTCTATCTGCCGGATTGCGAACTGATGTTCTTCGACCGCCTGCTGGCCTTTGACCACTTGCGCCACCAGATTCATATCGTGGCCGCGGCGGACGTTTCGCGCGAGAGCCCCCGCCGCGCCTATGCCCGGGCAGTGCGCGACATTGCGTCACTCGAAAGAAAGCTGGCCGCAGGACTGCGCCCAGCAATGTGGCGCAAATCCCTCAAGGCTAAGTCGGGGAAGCTCAAAATCCATGCGGGAACCACACGCGGGCAATTTCTGCGCAGCGTCGAGCGCTGCAAGGAATACATCGCCGCAGGCGACATCTTTCAGGTCGTGCTCTCACAGCGCCTCGACTTCGTCCCCGGCATCGAGCCGTTCGATCTTTACCGCGCCCTGCGCCAGGTAAATCCCTCGCCCTATCTCTATTTCCTCAGGATGGGGGACACGCAAATCCTCGGGTCGTCTCCCGAGATGTTGGTGCGTGTGACCGGACGCAAGCTGGAATACCGTCCTATCGCCGGAACCCATCCGCGCGGTCGCGACGAGGCCGAAGACCGGCGCCTCGAACAACAGATGCGCACCGACGAAAAAGAGCGAGCCGAACACGTCATGCTGGTTGACCTCGGCCGCAACGATCTCGGCCGCGTCAGCGAATACGGCTCCGTCAAAGTGAAAGACCTGATGTACGTGGAGCGCTACTCCCACGTCATGCACCTGGTCTCGGCGCTTGAAGGCACGTTGCGCAAGGATCTCGGTGCGCTCGACGCATTTGCGGCATGCTTTCCAGCTGGCACGCTGAGCGGCGCACCCAAAGTCCGCGCCATGCAGATCATCGAAGAACTGGAACCGGTCCGCCGCGGCATCTACGGTGGATCGGTACTCTACGCCGATTTCGCCGGAAACCTGGATTCCTGCATCGGCATTCGCACCATGCTCATGCAAGGCAAGCACGCGTATTTGCAGGCAGGAGCGGGAATCGTGGCCGATTCTGACCCAGCAAAGGAGTTCGAGGAATCGATGAACAAAGCTCAGGCGCTGCTAAGAGCGGTGGAAATGGCGCGAGGTGGTGGCTAGCAACTGAGCAGGCCCAAAACTATTAGATTCTCGTTCCTTTTATGTCATAGCCCCCGCCGGGCCAGCGCCAACCCCCAGTGAAAGAATCGCCGTCTTTGCTGAACTTTCCCCGAAAGCGATTGTCGGAACCTTTCGGTCCAAACCAGATCGTAAAAGCATCGCCCGAAACTTCGTAAACGTAGTCGAGCGTTAAGCCGTCGATAAAGCTGTAGAAGCGCGAGTGGATGTCTTGGCTAGGCGGCTTTCCGATCCCCTGCGAGCGACCGATGATCTCAATGCCTTTGATAGTTCGTCCGGCATAAGCCAGATCGACATGCTGCATGAGGAAGAAAGCGCCTTCTGTCCACTCGTAACGGATCTGACCCTGGGCGTCGCCAGAAACCATCCACGTCCCCACCAACGGCTTGAGGCTTTCGAGATCAGGATGGGTTTGTCGTTGCGTGCGCGTTGCAGGAGGGCTAGTTGTTCTTGACATGCATGAATGTCCTCGATGCTCTTCGATAGTTGAATTGGCCTAGCCCGCACCGGGTCACTGCATACTACTCACTGCTTTAAGAAGTTCTCCACCAGCTTTTTCCCGGCATCAGTCAGCACGCTCTCAGGATGAAACTGCACTCCTTCAACCGGGTGCCGACGGTGCCGCAAACCCATGATCGTGCGCGAGCCGTCTTTCTCCGTAGTCCACGCACTGACTTCCAGTTCGGCCGGTAGATCTTTCTCTTCCACGATGAGTGAGTGATAGCGTGTGGCCGTCATCGGCGTGGGCAGGCCGTGGAAGATGCTCTTGTTATCGTGGGTGACGGCGCTGGTCTTGCCGTGCATCAAGTGCGGAGCGCGCACCACGTTGCCGCCAAAAGCCGCGCCGATAGCCTGATGTCCGAGGCAGACGCCAAGAATCGGCACTTTGCCGGCGAAGTGCCGGATCAGATCAATGCTGATGCCGGCGTCCTGCGGCGTACACGGTCCAGGCGAGATCACGATGCGCTCCGGCTGCATGGCCTCGACCTCAGCAACCGTTACCTGGTCATTGCGGCGAACCTCAACCTCCGCGCCCAGTTCCCCGATGTATTGCACCAGGTTGTAGGTAAAAGAATCGTAGTTGTCGAGAACGAAGACCACCGCATCCATCCCTGCTACAGTTTAGCCGGAACGGGCCATCCCCGTCCCCAAGGGTGGTATTGACGGAACACGCTGCCCACGTCATTCTTGGGATAAGTTGAAAGCCACTTCATTAGCTTTGGAGTAACACATGACAGAAGCCCAGCAAGAAAAAAGGGCTGCACGACGTTTCGCGCTGCGGATCCCGGTAGCCGTAGCCCGCGATGGAGACTCTGGCCACGGTGAACCCGCTCAAATCCGCGACGTCAGCGCGCGCGGCATCAGCCTTTACCTCGACTCGCCTATCGCGCAAGGGTCACCCATCGGCTTCACTCTGACCCTGCCGCCCGAAATCACGCTCACCGAGAGTATCCGCGTGCAGTGCAAAGGGCGCGTAGTCCGCATCGAAGACGGTAGCGCAGATGGCAAAATGGCCGTGGCCGCGGTCATTGAAGAGTACGAGTTCCTTCCGCAGAGCTAAAATTTTTAGGTCCCGGGATCGCCCAAATTCCCGGGACGATGCTCTCTGGGACACTTCGCGCTGCGGGGTTTGACTTCTCGACGAAATGATCGGCCATCGGGAACATTCCCACGCCCTGCTACTTGTTTCACACACCGCTTCATTCCCTTCCTGACAAGTGATAAGGTTCCTTTCAGGGCCCTGGCATCACTTCGATCTTCCAGAGGATTTCCTTGCCGCGATCTGGCATTCAAGTTGTTGGCATTATGCTGGTGGCGCTGGCGGTCGCGAGAGCGTGGCCGCAGGCTGCCGAATCTCAGACGAATCCGCTAAACCCGGAGGCCGCAGTCGTCAGCAGTGTGCGCGTAGTGCATGAGGCGGGTGTGCCGGCCGTTGAAATTGTTTCCACTCATCCCCTCGTACCCTCCATTCACATGCTGGATTCGCCTCCCCGGCTGGTCATCGACCTATCCAACGCGCGCCTGGGACAACTGCACAAGCGCATTCCCGTGCTGCAGGAAAACATTCTTACTCTCCGCACCGAGCAACACCAGAAGGATCCTCCCGTCGCTAGAATTGTGCTCGACCTCCTGGTTCTGTACGGTTACACCTGGGACGCCGCAGGCAACCGCCTGATGGTGCGCCTGAAAGCTCGCGAAGACCCTAACGCAGACGGGACCGAAGACCCGAGCGCAGCCAGCAAGAAGTCACCCTCTCAGCCGCCGCACGTGCTGTCGTTGACTCCATCTACCACGCCAGAGGTCGTGCCGGTTAGCAGTGGGATAGGCGAGGTCGTGCTGGCGGGCAAGCGCCTCGCGGCGGGTTCAACCCTGACCGCCGGCAGCGATACTGCGGTACTGCACTTGTCGCGAGGAGGCGAGGTGCGGGTTTGTCCCGGGACTACAGTTTCGGTCACGCCTTCGAAGAACACCAAAGATCTGATGCTCGGCCTGAGCACAGGCGCGCTGGAGACGCACTACGCACTCCAGGACTCCGCCGATACCCTGCTCACTCCCGATTTCCGCATCCTGTTTGCGGGCCCGGGAGAGTTTGACTACGCCGTCAGCACCGACGCGCACGGCAACACTTGCGTGCGCACGCTGGCTGGCAACCACTCTTCAGCCATCGTTTCGGAGCTGATAGGCGACCGCATCTATCAGGTGAAACCCACCGAGCAGGCGGTGTTTCACTGGGGGCGCATCGATAAAGTGGACACCGAAGTCCCCATAGAGTGCGGGTGCCCGGCGCCCGTACCGGTGATCAGAACAGACATGTCGCCGGCGATTGCTCCGGATTCTGAGCTGCCGGCGAGCGTGACACTGGCTCAAGGCGCGCGACCGATGACTGGAGCCAAGCCCGGCAACGACGCGCCGCAGCCACTCTCCAGCGGACCCGAAATCCAGCCGCTCCCGCCTTCGCAGCCGGATGAAGTTCACGTCCAGGTGGATGCTCCGTTTGTTTTCCGCGGCAAGCAACGCTCCGCAGCCCCACCCGCTCCTACGGACGAGGCCGCAGCGTTGCCAGTGATGGAATCTTCAACCCGGCCCGCCCGCCTTGAAACCGTTCCAGAACCCCCGCCCGCGCCCAGCGCTCAGGAGAACGCCGAACACCATCCCGTACTGCGGCGGATCGGCAGGTTTTTCGCCGCCATCTTTCACTAGAGAGTGAACCCGACACATGTCATCCCGAGAGTGAACTCGGCGCGTGTCATCCCGACCCAAGCCTTGTCATCCCGACCCAAGCCTTGTCATCCCGAGCCAAGCCTTGTCATCCCGAGCGCACCGAGGGATCTTGGTTCCCGCCTGCGGCGCCAACACTGACGGCGTAGGCAAGAACCAAGATCCCTCACTTCGCTCGGGACGACATTTCCGTTGTTACCCGCGATTGACAGCCCGCCGCAGCGGTTCCACTTTCTCGCGGGCCGCGTCGCGCAGCTCTTCCGCCAGATCGACCCCGCGCTCCGCCACGTCGCGCACCCGTTCCTTGGCGTCGCGGGCGTGGTCTTTGGCTTCCTCCGTCCAATCCTGCAGCGTGTCCTTGGCTTCGTCGTAGCCGCGTTTCAAGTCGCGGCGGAATTGTTTGCCGGTTTTCGGGGCAAGTGCAAGCGCCACCAGCGCTCCCGCTCCCAGCCCAACCAGAAAGAACGTAACGGCCGTTCCTATGTTGTTTCCTTCCGAAGATTCATAACGTCCAAAGCGCATGATGTGACCTCATTTCCACTCGGCGGGAGCGCCGGACATCCTTCCGTCCGGCTGCAATATCCCGCCAGCCGCAATTCTATTCCTCGGCAAGGCTGGCAGCGAGTCTTACCCAAAAGCGACGAAGGGCCTCGCTTAGGATGAGTGCAGCTTCGGGAAGGTTTCCTTTCCCGTGACCTGAGTGTAAAATAACTTTTCGGCCCTTGTGCGGCGGAAAATGTGGCCTGCCCGCCTTCCGTCAGCCCTGCAAACCGCACTTATTTTAAGGAGATTGTTTCGAGCAATGTCGATCCCTGCCACCCAACTGCGTCCTGGCATGATCATCAAGCACAACAATGATCTGCACTCCGTATTTAGCGTCGAACACCGCACCCCCGGCAACCTGCGCGCCTTCATCCAGGCCAAGCTGCGCAACCTTCGCACCGGAGCCATGTTCGAGCACCGTTTCCGCTCACCCGACCCTATCGAGAAGGTCAACGTGGATGAGGTCGACATGCAGTTCCTCTACGCCGACGGCGACAACTACTACTTCATGGATACGGCAAACTACGAGCAGACGCACCTCAGCAAAGAGATTCTGGGCGACGCTGTGGATTACCTCATCGCCAATCTCGAGATCAAAGTAGAATTCTTTGACGGCAAGGCCGTGGGAATCGAGCTGCCGCAGACGGTCGAGCTAACTGTGGTCGAAACCGAACCCGGGCTGAAAAGCGCGACCGCATCCAGCGTAACCAAAGCCGCGAAGACCGAGACCGGGCTCGTGGTGCAAGTGCCTCCGTTCATCAATGAGGGCGAGAAGATCAAAGTCGATACCGCTGAAGGCGTTTATCTGTCGCGGGCGTAAGATT
>JBAUYE010000329.1:0-3378 GCA_049584615.1 Candidatus Sulfotelmatobacter sp. | reverse complement strand
TGATGGGCATCTCAAAAAGCAAAACGAGACCTCCCGCCGAGAGAGCAAGTCCCGCAAGTTCCGAGGTGTAGCCAACGAGTGTCTGCAGGAATTGCGGCATCAGCACCAGGCTGCTGAACAACATGATTCCCAGAGTGAACATCATCAGGCTCGAGCTTGCGAAGTTAAAGCTCTTGAACATGCGCACGTCGATGATCGGCGCCTTTTGATACCACTCCCAGATCACCAGCGAGATCAGGCATACGGTCGCGATCACGATTAAGGTCGTGATGAAGTGTGAACCGAACCAGTCATCTTCCTGGCCCTTGTCGAGCAGTACTTGTAATGCTCCAATACCTAGTGCCAGGAGGGCGATGCCGATGTAGTCCAACTTGACCCCGGCCGCTTTGAGCTTGGCTAAATATGGAGGATCTTCCACAAAACGCCTCACCAAAAACCATGTAAGTATGCCGACTGGAAGATTGATGAAAAAAATCCAGCGCCAGGAATAGTTGAAGGTGATCCACCCGCCCAGAGTTGGCCCAATCGTGGGCGCCATGATGGCCGTGATTCCGTATAGCGCAAATGCCAGTCCTCTCTGCTGCGGCGGAAACGTATCCGCCAGAATGGCCTGCGCCATGGGCTGCAGGCCGCCGCCGCCAGCGCCTTGGAGCACCCGGAAGAGAAGAAGAAATCCCAGACTCGGCGCAATGCCGCAAAGCAGAGAACTCACAGTAAAGACTGCCAGGCAAGACATGAAAAATCGCTTGCGTCCGAGCGCGCCCGCAAGCCAGCCGCTGATCGGGAGGATGATCGCGTTCGAGACCAGGTAGGAAGTCAAGACCCATGTACTCTGGTCGTTGCTCGCGCCCAGATTGCCGGCCATATACGGTAAGGCCACGTTGGCGATGCTGGTGTCGAGCACCTCCATGAAGGCGGCCAGCGCCACGACGACAGCAATCAGCCAGGGATTGTACTTGGGCCGCCAAGCAACCTCATCGAGTGTGAGAGCGGCAGAACTCATTTGAGGTAAACGTCGGGCACCACGTTCATGCCTGGGCGAAGCCGGCGATCTTTGTTTTCGCCGGGTTCGAGAACAATCTTGACTGGAATCCTCTGGACGATTTTCACGTAGTTACCGGTGGCGTTCTCCGGCGGAAGCAAACTGAAGAGCGGCCCGGTCGCTCCCGCGATGCTATCCACATGGCCCTTTAGCGTGCGGCCGCTCGAATCCACATGGATTTCCGCCTTCTGTCCGACTCGCATATGTTTAAGCTGGGTCTCTTTGAAATTGGCGGTGACCCAAACTTCATCGAGAGGCACGACGGTAAGTAGTTGTTGGCCGTTCTGAACGTTCATCCCAACCACCACCGTTTTGTTCACCTCGCCGGTGACCGGAGCAACGATTTTTGTGTAACCGAGATTCAGTTGGGCTTGTTCGAGTAGGGCGCGCTTTTGCTCGACATCGGCGATGGCAGCCCGCACGCGAGCCCGGGTCGACGACACTTGCTGCGGTCCTGTCTCCGCGTATTGGTGGTTCGCATTGGCTTGCGCCAGGCGGCTTCGGGCCTGTTGAACGAATTGCTGCGCCGCGGATTCGCTGGCCCGAGCCGCAGAGACCGTAGCGGTGCTCGATTTAGCGGTGGCCAACGCCTGATCGTAGATTTGCTGTGATACTTCCCGTTTGTCGACGAGCTCCTTGTAGCGGTGGAGATCGTCTTGCGCTCTTACATCGTTAGCCTCGGCCGCTTCCAACTGGTCGTGAGCCGCGGCCAACTGCCGCTCGGCGGCGACCACTCCGGCGTCAGCGTCTTCGATGCCAGAGGCAGTGAACCTGAGTTGGCTTGAAGAGTTTACCGACGTTATGGGAACCGTAATGTTCAGCGACTGGGCCGTCGCCTCCGCGTTATCGAGATTGGCTTGCGCCTGCGCGACTGCAACCTCATAGTCTTTCGGGTCGATCTCAACCAGCACCTTGCCTTTTTCGACCCACTGGTTGTCGTCTACGTTAACCTTCACGACGTAGCCGGAGACCCGAGCACTCACCGGATAGAGGTGGACATCTGCCTGGGCGTCGTCAGTCGATTCGTAACTGCTCAGGTAGCGCCATACGAACACGCCGGTGACAAGCACCACTACGGCGATGACAAGAATCAAAATATTTCTGCGGCGCTTGGGATTCGGGCGCACCGGCGGCGTGTAGCTTTTCTCCGCCAAAGGGGGTGAATCGACCGAAGACTCCGAATGGGGTGGGTTTTCGTCCGCCATGTTTATTGTCCTTTGAAAAATTCTTTGACGCCCTGCTCCGCGATTCCCAGGGCGCGAATCAGCGAAATTTTCGCGTAATTATAGCTGTATAGACTTGATATGTACTGCTCGTGCGCACTCGCGACCGCCTCCTCCGATTGCACCACCTCTACGCTATCGGTGACCCCGGCGCTGAAACGATCACGCGATTGGGTCAGCGTTTCTTCCGCCAAGTCAATATTGCTGCGCGCCACGTTGACCTGATCCGCCGACGACTGCAGGTTCAGCAGCGCCGCGCGCACATCGGAGTCGATCTGGGCTCGCAGACTCTCCAGCCGTTCGCGGCTCTGTTCGAGTCTGGCATCGGCCTGCAGAACATCGGCGTGAACGCTGCCGCCCTGAAAGATCGGAATCGAAAGTGTTCCGCGGACGTCGGCGACTTGAGTTGCCGTCGAGGGATGCGACCCTCCGAGGCCATAATCTGCGTTAAAGGACAACGATGGGAAATAGCCCGCCAGCGCTGCCTTTCGGGCAAATTCCGCTGCACGTACGTCGCTGATGGCTGCCTGGTAATCGGAACGCGAAGCGTAGGCGCGTCCCAGAGCCTCATCCACGGTAAGAGCCTCGAGCACCTGATACGGCGACTTGTCAGCGAATTGAAATTCCTGGCCGGGAGCTAAGCCAATAACGCGCGCCACCGTCAGCTTCTGGATGGCGAAGTTGTTCTTTGCCTGGATCAACTGCTGTTGCCTCGTCTGGAGTTCGACCTTGGTACGCAACCCGTCGATGTCGGGGGAAGTTCCAGCATTCACCTGGTCGTTGGCCTGATCATAGAGCGCCTGCGCCGTCTTGACCTGCGCTTCCGCGGTTTCAATGCGAGCTTCGTCGGCGATAGCCTGCAAGTAGGTGTAGCCTACGGCCAGCACGACCAGATCGCGAGCGTCGTTGAAGGTATAGCCAGCGGATTTCAGACTCTGGTTGGCCGCGCGGGCAGCGTTGATTGCCTTCCAATCGAACAGGGTTTGCGTCAGATTGGCGCGTGCGTCGAAGTAAGAGAAAGGGCCCACCGACGACGACGGGAGATTCAGGGCTTTGGCTAGGCCGGCAAAGCCGAGTTCGTCGATATTGACTTTTGACGCCGCCACGTAAGGG
>JBAUYE010000328.1:0-11760 GCA_049584615.1 Candidatus Sulfotelmatobacter sp. | reverse complement strand
TCCAGCGTAACCAAAGCCGCGAAGACCGAGACCGGGCTCGTGGTGCAAGTGCCTCCGTTCATCAATGAGGGCGAGAAGATCAAAGTCGATACCGCTGAAGGCGTTTATCTGTCGCGGGCGTAAGATTCAGTTCTGTCGGAAATGACCTCCACCGAAAAAGCAGTTGAAGCCCGCCGCTTCGTGGTCCGCGGACGCGTACAAGGCGTAGGCTTCCGCTGGTTCGTCGAGCGTGAGGCCCACATTCTCGGCATTGCAGGCTGGGTTCGCAACAACGCCGATGGCAGCGTCGAGATCCTGGCCCAGGGAACCCGCGATCAGCTCTCCGGCCTGCGTTCGCGCCTGCGCGAAGGCCCGCGCGCCGCTCGCGTGGATGCGGTCGAAGAGTCCGAAGCCAAGCCGGCCACCGGGGTCACTTCATTTCGCATTGAAGGAGCGTGGTAGATTGTCCCCCAACTCAGGCATGAATGCCGACCAACTCAAAAAGCTCATCCGCGAAGTTCCCGATTTTCCCAAGAAGGGGATCCTCTTCTACGACATCACCACCCTGCTGAAAAATAAAGTCGGCATGGCCACGCTCGTTGACCGGCTTTCCGAGCACTACGTTGATCAGAAGGTCGATCTCGTCCTCGGCATGGAAGCCCGCGGCTTCATCTTTGCCCCTGCGCTGGCTTACCGTTTGAACGCCGGATTTGTCCCGGTCCGCAAGGTGGGCAAACTCCCCGCCGAAACCGTCAGGTTCGATTACGCCCTCGAATACGGCACCAACTCGCTTGAAATGCACAAGGACGCCATCCAGAAAGGCCAGCGCGTGCTGATCGTCGACGACCTCCTCGCCACGGGAGGCACCGCTGAAGCCACGGCCAAGCTTGCCACTCTGCTCGGCGCAGAGATTGCAGGACTGGGCTTCGTCGTAGAGTTGGATTTTCTGAAAGGCCGCGAAAAGCTCAAGGGCTACGACGTGATGTCGCTCCTGCACTACGACAAGTAACCACCGCGAGAATATCCGCAGAAGCTGCGCGGACCAGCGCTTACTTCCAGAAGCGGGCAATCATCAGCCCCACGCCCACCCAGAAACAGACGCTGACAGTGGTTGCCAACCCGAGTCCCCCGACCAGGCTCCAGTTGAAGCGGCCGCGGGATGGGACGGTCTTCGGGCCGAAATCATACACAAACCACGAACGGAAGAACTTAGCATCCTCCGGCCTCAACCGCGGACCGTCCCACGGTTCAGCCAGAGGCTGACCTGTGCGCGATTCGCGAGTGCCGGATGTGGGGAAGGGCTGCAATCGGTGACTCATCATCCGTACCTCAAAGTTTTATGTGCAAATTGTTGGCCACCCCTTTGGGGGATCTTCTTATTCTTTGAAAATAACACACCCTGCAACTTAACCGCTCTCGAAAGTTCTGAAAAGGGTAAATTTTTCCCGTTTCGGAACTGCGGAACCGGCCCTCAGATTTCTTCCAGTAACAACTTGGAGTCCCTGGGTAGATAACTCTTGCGCCGGAACCAGTCCTCCATGGCATCGCGGAGCTGTGGCAAAGGAACGTTCTTACCAATCTCCATGCGCCCGTCGCCGACCGGCAACGTATCGTCAAATACGCTGGCGTTCGTGAAGTTGCGCATGGAGAAACTGTCCAGCCACTTCAGTGGACAAGGCAGCCTCTGGCCCCGGGCCTCATACTCGACGCGAATCTTGCGGAAGAACATGACTTGATTTAATCACAGACAACACCGCGCTCAGCAGCCGCGCTTGACAGATCTGCTCCGCCTCACTACTCTGCCCCTCACACGCTTGCCGCCGCCGCGCGAGCCGGCCAAACATTCCAGAATTCACGGGAGGATCGCATGCTCACGAACTTCATCTGGTGGATCATCGTTGGACTGATCGCAGGATGGGCTGCCGGCAAGATCATGAAAGGCGGTGGCTACGGCGTAGCCATGGATATCGTCCTTGGCATAGTCGGCGCGGTCGTGGGCGGCTGGCTCCTCGGCGCGCTCGGCATCTACGCCGGAGGATTCATCGGCACCATCGTGGTAGCGATCATCGGCGCCATTTTCCTGATCTGGCTCAGCCGGCTGCTCAAGAAGGCCTGAGCGCCGCACCGCCTTATTTCCGTTTGAAAGCTCCGGCGATCGAAAGCTCCGGCTGAGAGCCCCAGCCATCTCAAAACACGCGGCTTGCATCCACGGCTCCAGAGACCTCCGCTCAGGTGTCTAAATCCCTGCAGGGGCCGCGCCAGCGCGCAAGAACGACCTCACGCTGCGTTCTATCCAGGACGAGCGGCCCCCCAGCTCAACGGAGGAGCCATGCGTTTTCTGAAAACTGCAGCATTGTTTTTCTTGCTCGCCACACTCTCTTCTGGCCAAAGTTCAGATTCGGCCACTGCGGCCGATTCGGCCGCGCGTCTGCCCGTGACCCGTGTCATTCTCTACAAGAACGGAGTCGGCTACTTTGAACACGCCGGCCAGGTGCGCGGCAGCCAGGACGTAAACGTCGACTTCACCACGGCGCAACTGAATGACGTGCTGAAGTCCCTGACCGTGCTCGATCTCGGCAAGGGACGCATCACCGGCGTCAGCTACAACTCCAACGCTCCCCTCGAGCGCCGTCTCGGTTCCTTGCATCTCGCCGTAGGCGAGAACCCGACCACTGCCCAGTTTCTCGACGCCTTGCGCGGCGCACGCCTCGAAGTACGCAGCGGCTCTGAAAGCGCCTCGGGACGCCTGCTCAGCATCGACGAACGCGAGATTCCCATCAAAGGCGATCAGAAAATTACGGTCGATCAGATTTCCATCGTCAGCGATAGCGGAGAAGTGCGCGTCTTCGATCTCACCCCCACCACCAGCGTCCGCGTCGCCGAGAAAGATGTGAACGACGAAGTCGGAAAATACCTCGGCCTCGTCGCCTCCACCCGCGATCAGGATGTCCGCCGCATGACCATCTCCACGGCAGGCGAAGGCGAGCGCAATCTGCTGGTCAGCTACATCAGCGAAGTGCCGGTGTGGAAGAGCACATACAGAATCGTGATCCCAAAGGATGGCAAGCCCTTGCTGCAGGGCTGGGCCATCGTGGATAACACCGTAGGCGAAGACTGGAAGAACGTCGAACTATCGCTGGTTGCAGGCGCGCCGCAGTCGTTTGTGCAGCAGCTTTCCCAGCCCTACTACGCCCGGCGCCCAGTAGTTCCGCTACCCCAAAATGCCATGATCACTCCCCAAACGTATGAAGCCACGTTGGAAGAACCCACGCCAGCTTCTCCGACAGTCGGCGTGGTCGGGGGAGTTCCAGTAGGAATCCCAGGTGGCCAGATGGAGGGCGTCATGGGCGGAATCGTCAGCACCTCTCGGGTGCCGATGTCTCTCAAATCCGGCAGTGGCGTAGGCGGTGGAATCTATCACGGCTTGGGCGATCACCTCGATGCCGCTGCAGTAGCCCAGTCCCTCGAATCCGGCACCACCACAGCCCAAACCCGCGACCTCGGCGACCTCTTCGAATACAAGCTCCAGGACCATGTCACCATCCGCAAGAACCAGTCAGCCCTGGTCCCAATCCTGCAGGCCCGCATCGACGCCGAAAAAGTTTCCGTCTGGAATCCTTCACAAACTGCGGTCCTGCGCGCTCTCTGGCTCGACAACACCAGCGAACTCACCCTCGACGGCGGAAGTTTCAACGTGCTCGAGGGCGATGCCTTCGCCGGCGAGGGCTTAATGGACCCGATCAAGCCCGGCGAGAAGCGTCTGCTCTCCTACGCGGTCGACCTCGGCGTCCTGGTCGATGCCAAACAAAAATCGGAAAGCCAGCGCGTCACTAAAGTATTCATCGCCCACGGCATGATGACGCAGTCGACGCAGGAGCGCGAGGAAAACACCTACACCGTCCGCAACCGCGACGCAGCGCAACGAACCATTGTGATCGAGCATCCCGCGCGGCCGGGCTGGAAGCTCACCGATGACGAGAAGCCGGCGGAAAGCTCCGCTTCCTTCCACCGCTTCCGCCTCACCGTCGACCCAAAGAAAACCGAAACCCTGCTGGTGAAAGAATACCGTCCAGTCACGAACAGTTATCAGATATCGAATATCACCGACGATCAGATCAAATTCTTCCTGGCTGCGAAGATGATCAACCCAGAGATCGATCAGGCCCTGCGGAAAGTGCTCGCACAGAAGAACAGCATCGCCGCCCTCGATGCCGAGGTGGGATCGCGCAAGTCAAAGATTTCCGGGATCTCCGAAGATCAGCAGCGGGTCCGCGAAAACATGAAAGCCCTGAAAGGCAGCGCGGAAGAAAAAGCGTTGGTGGCCCGCTACGTCCGTGAACTGAACGAACAGGAAGACCACGTGCAATCACTGCACCATGAAATAGCGGACCTGCAGCAGAAGCGCGACGCCGCCCAAAAGACGCTCAACGATATGATCGAAGGCCTGCAGATGGAAGCAACGCTATAGAGCGTCATGTGAGTATGCTCATGTAGAGACAGCCGCCTCGGCTGTCCAGTCTGGGCGAAAGTCCGGCGGCCAGCGAGGCGCAGCTTTACGCCGGGACTGCAGACTGCATAGCAGCGACAGCAGCGTCCAGATGCGCCAGCGTCTCCGCAACCGTGAGCGAGTACATATCCCGGCCCAGGCCTTCGCCGGCTTGCAGCGCAGCTTTCAGGTAATGTCCGGCAATCTCGACGGCAAGAGAATCCGTGATCGCCTTGCCCGTGCGGTTCTTGTACTCCACCCACGCCGGATGCGGCAGCGCCACCCACACAGTTCTTCCGTCGACCAGAAACTTGACGTCGACAGCGTCAGCATGCCGCGTAGCAATAGCAACAATCAGCGCCTGATAAACACAGTGAACCGGCTTCTTGGTCCAGCGGTCGGTGGCAGCGAAATCCTCAAACATGACTAGGAAAACTATAGCGGACGAGCATGCCGCGGGCAAATCCATCGGATGGCAGAGATGTTCATGTGGGGACAGCCGCCCCCGGCTGTCCATCGAGCGAAGCTCGACGGTTTATCTATGCGCGACCTCCGGCCCTACCCTCCGGCAATCGCTCCGATGATGAGCAGCGGTTCCGATCCCGACACAACCAAGTCGGGCAACAGCGCGTCCGGCGGCTCGTGCGAAAGATCTTCCTCGCACGCAAAGAAGCGCAAAAACGGCCGGCGCTCCTGCGTGACCTGATCCCGAATCGTCCCGCGCAGCATGGGATGGCGCGCCTCCAGCGCATCGAGCACCGAACGCTGCGTAGCCGGCCCCACGACTTCAAGTTGCACTTCGCCGCCAACATGCGCCAGTGTTCGCAGATGCTGTGGAAGTATGACTCGGATCACGGCAGCGTCTGCACCTCAACCGAAAGCACAGCCGGCAAATCCCGCACAATCGGCGCCCAGCTATCTCCAGCGTCCGCCGATGCATAAACCTGCCCGCCGCTCGTGCCAAAATAAATTCCGCATTTATCCAGTGAATCCACAGCCATGGCATCGCGCAACACGTTGACGTAGCAATCGCGTTGCGGCAGACCTTTGGTCAAAGCCTCCCACTCCTTGCCGCCGGTCCTGCTGCGAAACACGCGAAGCTTTCCATCGGGAACAAAGTGCTCCGCGTCACTTTTGATCGGGACCACATAAACGGTCTCCGGCTCGTGGGCATGCACATCGATGACGAATCCAAAATCAGTCGGCAGGTTTCCGCTGATCTTCTGCCAGGAATCGCCAGCATCATCGCTGCGCATCACGTCCCAGTGCTTCTGCATAAAGAGCACACCGGGGCGCTTCGGATTCATCGCAACATGGTGAACGCAGTGCCCAACCTCGGCCGTCGGGTTCGGAATGTATTTGGAATACAGCCCGCGATTGATCGGCTTCCAACTCCCGCCGCCATCGTCAGTACGAAACGCGCCCGCCGCCGAAATCGCAATCCACATCCGCTTCGGATTGCTGGGATCAAGAATAATCGTGTGCAGGCACATCCCGCCCGCGCCGGGCTGCCACGCGGGTCCGGTGCCGTGCCCGCGCAGCCCGGAAAGTTCCTGCCAGTTCTCGCCGCCGTCGGTCGAGCGAAAAATGGCCGCGTCTTCCACCCCTGCATACACGGTGTCAGGATCAGTAAGCGAGGGTTCCATATGCCACACCCGCTTGAATTCCCAGGGATGCTGCGTGCCGTCATACCACTGATGCGTGGTGAGCGGCTTGCCAGTTTTATCCGATGCGTCGTAAACGAACTTGTTGCTGGCGGCCTTCGGAGGACCCGGCGCAGGCGGCTCTCCAGGCGGCGTTCCCGGCTGGTGCCAGGTCTTGCCGCCGTCGTCCGAGCGCTGGATGATCTGTCCAAACCATCCGCTCGACTGCGACGCATACAGTCGATCGGGATCGGCAGGCGATCCCTTTACGTGATAAATCTCCCAGCCCGCGAAATGCGGACCGCTGACCTCCCACTTGTCACGCTTGCCGTCTGCCGTTAACACAAACGCGCCCTTACGTGTACCCACCAACACCCGCACCTTACTCATTGCCTCCTCCCAAAAAAACTCCGCATCCGTGACAAAGCCAGTCTAATACCTCACTGCGGCTTCGAAGAAGCCGCAGGAACGCCGCAACGACTTGAGCACGTTAAGATTCGTTCGTCAGTGCTTATGGGAACCGTCAGAGGAGTTCGCGTGTGGCGGCCTTTTCACGAATACGACAAGCAATTCTTCCGGCCCCGTCCCCGTCAGATAAGGCACCATTGTGGACGATATCGATTCATATCCCAGGTCTTTCGCGGTTAGATAGGGCGCATAGAACATCAAGTGCGGGGGCACGGTAGCCCACTGCTTGGCGTCGGAATCATAGAAATAATTTTCAGTCGACATCATGTAAAGGAAACCCGTCCCGGGCACTTTGAAGCGGCCATCCTTATATCCGTTCGCGATGTTATCTTTGATCTCTGCTTCTGACCTGCCCTGTGCCCGCAGTTCTTCTCTGTGCATGGCAGCAAGCATAATAGTTCGGCTACCTTCGCCGTCGAAACACGCCGGCGCTGCCGAAACCTGCATTGTTTCTTTGAATGACCGCCAAATGAAACAGCTAACGCCGGTAGTGCCTTCGCGAACTTTCTGGTACCCCTTGGGTCCCAAAATATAAACGGTGGCCTTACTCGATACCTCGGTTGGGGCCGCGCTCAAAGCCAGTTCGATCTGGCGCTCGCGGGGCGTTGAAGCGTCTATTGTATGCACTTCCTCCGCGGGTTCCTTGGGCTTGTCGTGAGCTGCCGCACCGCTGGGCAGGACGGCGATTGACAGGAGTCCCGCAAGAGTTGTTTTCCTCCATCCCATAACCTTCATATTCGTTTCCTTCCCTTTCTTTGTCATTATCCCTGCCACCCGTCCATGCCGTACGGGGCAGCGAACAGTATTCACATTTAACTTGCGACTTGCAAGTAAGTATTGAACAATGGACGTGAAGATGGTCCGAAAGAAAGCAGGCCCGAAGCGGCGGTCGGGGTGTCCATTAAATGCCTCGGTGGAAATGCTGGGCGACCGCTGGTCGCTGCTGATCATTCGCGACATGATGCTGGCAGGCGCCTGCACTTACAAAACATTTCTGGAATGTTATGAAGGCATTGCCACGAACATCTTGTCCGATCGCCTGCAGAAGCTCACGGCCTGCGGAATCATCACCGCGAAACCGGACCCATCTGACCGGCGCAAGGTAATTTACTTGCTCACCAGGAAGGGAATCGATCTGGCGCCGGTTCTTACGGAGATGGTGCTCTGGGCAGCCGCCCACGAAGACACGGGCAATCAGGCGCTGGTAAGGCAAATGCGCGCCGATAAAGAAAAATTTCTGGCCGGTGTGCGGCAACGCTGGTTTGACGGATAACGCTTGACGGATAACGTTTGACGGATAATATTTGACGGGTAACATGGACGGGTGCCGACCCCGGTTTCCAAGCAGGTTTCCAAGCGAGTTCCCAAGCAAGCCAAACTCAATATTCTTCGCGCCGCAAACCTCAGGAAATTCCGCTGGCTCGTCCACGGATTCTCCACGCGCACAGGAGGGTCTTCGCGCGCCTACGGCGGCCAGGCACTCAACCTGGGATTCACCTCAGACGACTCCAAAGTCGCTGTCGAGCGCAACCGCGCCGCATTCTCGCGCGAAGTCACCGCCGGCAGCTGGTCGCTAGTCACCCCGCGCCAGGTTCATTCCGACTCCATTCATTTCGTCGAGGCTCCTTCCAAATCCCAACTCGTCGGCGACGGACTCCTCACTTCGGACCCAGGTTTGTTGCTCGCGATTCAGACCGCCGATTGCCTGCCTATCATTCTCGTTGACCCCAAACACCGTGCCGTAGGCGTCTTTCACGCCGGTTGGCGGGGGACGCTGAAGCGCATCGTCGAGAAGGGAGTGGGCGAGATGCGCCGCCGCTTCGGCACCCGGCCGAGGGATCTCAAGGCCGCTGTTGGCCCCGGCATTCATGGCTGCTGCTATCAGGTGGGCAAGGAAGTACGCGACCAGTTCGAGTCACAGTTCGCCTATGCCGCAAAATTATTCCGGGAAGTCGAAGAGCGCGACCCGGTGCGCGAAAAATATCCCATGCTGTTCCTCACGGCTCGGCCGCCCGGCCACAGCGAATTGCCAAAGAAGATCTTCCTCAACCTGGTGGAAGCCAATCGTCAACAACTATTAGCCGCGGGTGTACCGGCGCGAAGTATCGAGGCGTCGCCATTGTGCACCAACTGCCGCACCGACTTGCTCTTTTCATACCGCGCAGAGAAAGGGAAAACCGGACGAATGATGGCAGTGGTGGGAATCCGCGACGGACGCGGTCCGGTTAAACGCGTAAAGGGTGTTTAATAACCCGTGCCGGTCAAACGAAAGTCCCAGAGATAGAGATATGCTGCGACAAGCAAATGCGAGCGTCCTGCCCCTGCTGTGTCTGCTCATCTACGTAGCTCCGGCCCATAGCCAGGTCTCGCTCGGCCCAGTCTCGTCCGGCCCAGTATCATCCGGAAACGTGTCGTCCAGTCAGATCGATGCCGTATTCGCCAGCCTGAAGTCCGCGACAGCTCCAGGGGCTGCCGCGCTGGTGGTTCATAACGGCCGGGTGGTGTTTCGCCGCGGATACGGAGTCACCGATCTGCGCACCCTGCAGAAGATCGATGAGCGCACCAACTTCCGTCTCGCCTCATTCACCAAGCAATTCACAGCGGCGTGCATCATGCTGCTGGCAAGCGACGGCAGGCTTAGCTATGACGATCACCTCACCCGCTTCTTTCCCGAGTTCCCCGCCTACGGCAACTCGATCACGGTGCGCAATCTGCTGAATCACACCTCTGGCCTTGAAGACTACGAAGACCTGCTGTCGCAGCAATATCCCGGTATGCCGGAAGAAAAGATTCCGCAAATACTCGATGCCGGAGTTCTAAAGCTCCTCGAGCAGCAAACCACTGTCAAGTTTCCGGCAGGCACGAAGTGGGAGTACAGCAATTCAGGCTACGCCGTGCTGGCCATGATCGTCGAAAAGGTATCAGGCAAACCCTTTGGCGAATTCCTTCAGGAGAGAATCTTCACGCCACTGAAGATGAACAACACGCTGGCCTACGAGCGAGGCAAAAATAAAGTGCCGCATCGCGCCTACGGCCACACCAGGCAAGTCGACGGCTGGCATGAGACCGACCAGAGCCCCACATCCGCCGTCCTCGGCGACGGAGGCATCTATTCTTCCCTCGATGACCTGGCTAAATGGGATCGCGCCCTGCGCCTGCACACTCTCTTGAGTGAAGCCGAGATGCAGCCGGCCCTCACTCCAGTGCAACCGACAGACGGCCCGGCAAAATCTCCCGAAGGCTCAACCGTGAGCTACGGTTTCGGCTGGTTTCTCGATCCCTATCAGGGCCACAGGCGCATGTCACACAATGGCGAGACGATTGGTTTTCGCACCACAATCCAGCGTTTCCCCGACGACCAACTGACCATCATCATCCTCGCCAACCGTGCTGACACTAATCCTGAGGAGCTCGCTCTGAAAGTTGCAGACCTGTATTTCGCGAAGCAGGCCCACTAAGCAGTAGGAGCTGCCGGGGGCGATGGAGCCGCCGCATCGGCGATTCCCTCATTCACCAGATCCTTCAATTCCTTGCTGGGCTTGAAGAAAGGAATCTTCTTGGCGGGCACTTCGACCTTTTCCCCGGTCTTGGGATTGCGCCCCATCCGCGCCTTGCGCTGGCGCGTGCGGAAGCTGCCAAAGCCGCGTATCTCAATCTTGTCGCCTGCGCGCAACGACCGCACCACGCTGTCAAAGATCGCTTCCACAATTACTTCGCTGTCTTTGCGCGTAAGTTCCGCTAAACGCGAGACTTCATCAATCAAGTCGGCTTTCGTCATAATGTCCCTTCGCTTCCGGCTCGGCCGTTCACTGCGCCGTCGCCACCTGGCGACAATGGCCTCGGTCCCAAATGGGAACCCTGCATAACCTTCTCAAATTTCAGGGGTTGTACGCAAGTCACGGCGGAGAGTCGGGTTTCAGGTCTCAGGCGTAAGGCCTCAGGAGCGCACAACCACAGAAGTCCCGAGACCCTAACACCCAAGATCCAAGACCTGCTTCCTCACTTCCACAGGTAGAAGAACCCAACCTGCTCCTCCAGGATCTTTTCGCGGCTCGGGATCCACTGTGAAATGTCGCCGGTCAGCAAATCCAGCATGGTCTTGCGATCTTTATCTGGCCGCACCAGCGTGGGTTCCCCCGAGATGCCCACCGATTTTGCCGTATCTTTCACTGCCGCTTCAAAGTCGCCCACATTGTCAATCAGTTTCATCGACAGGGCTTCCTTGCCGGTCCAAACTTTTCCATTGGCAATAGCTTTGACATCGTCAAACTTCATCCCCCGCCCATCCGCCACCGCCTGGATGAACTGCCCGAACATATTATCGATCAGCGACTGCATGTAAGCCTGCTCAGCCGGAGTAAGATCGCGCGCAGGATTCCCCGTGTCCTTGAATTCGCCGGTCTTGATCACCACACTCTTCAGCTTGACCCACTTCAGCAGGTCGCCGTAGTTCACCCACTCCGCAATCACGCCGATCGAGCCCACAATGCTCCCCTCGTCGGCATAAATCTTGTTCGAAGCCGACGCGACGTAATAGGCGCCGCTGGCGCCGACGGTCTCGATAGAAACCACCACACGTTTCTTTTTTTCCTCGCGAATGCGTTTCACTTCGCGATAAATCTCTTCCGAAGCCGCCACGCCCCCGCCGGGCGAGTTCACGTGCAAAATGATCGCCTTGATGGAAGAGTCATCAGCAAACTTCTTGAGCTGCCCGACCACCGGCTGCGGCGACAGAATCACGCCCTCCAGGTCCACCACCCCGATGCGGTCGCCAAAACCGCTGAATCCGGCATCCGTGGTCCCCGCATGCAGCGTCAGGTAAACCAGCGAAAACACGGCCAGCACAAAGAGGAAGAATGCTCCTCCCCCAATCAGAATCCAGAGCAGGGTGCGGGAACGTTGTTCGGGCATAGAGAAAGTTTAGCACCGGCAAAGATCGGACGGGTGAAAGACCGGGCGGGCGAAAGAGCTATTCCCCTCCCTCAGGCTTCCACACCCGCACATAGTCCACCGCCATCTCTTGCGGAAATACCGTTGTACCGTCGGGATTACCGGGCCAATCTCCGCCCACCGCAACATTCAGCAGAAAGAAAAAAGGCCGGTTGAAAACCCAATCCGCGCCCGGAGAAAGAGACGCAGCAGTCACGGTTTCATACAAAACTCCGTCGACCAGGAACTCTATCT
>JBAUYE010000327.1:0-5786 GCA_049584615.1 Candidatus Sulfotelmatobacter sp. | reverse complement strand
CAGAAAAAGAATCTCGGTGTAAGGGCGCGCCGGCTTATCGCCTTGCGCGTCGGCCGCCGGCGCAATCAGCAGAGCCACGCCTGGCTCAATCGATCCCGAGAGATAGAAAAAGTTATCGTCCTGCCGGAATCCGTAAAGATCGTTCGGACCATCATTCTCCGTGGCGGAAAACAGAACCACCACGCCTCCCACCTTCTTGGCGAGAGCTACGCGTCGGGCACGATAGTCGGAGTTGGGTTGGCGATCGAAAGCAAAGCTCGACGCAGCCGTGACAAGAAAGAAAATGCCGCCAAGAAAACTCGCCAGAAAGAGAGAACATTGCAGTCTTCGCATCGTGTAATCCAATCCTCGGGAAAAAGCTTCAGTCCATATCGTGTAGCGCCGGCGTCCCGCCGGCTGTCGAGTGGGCGTCCCGCCCACTCCGATCGAAGCGGGAGTGCCGGCGTTACGTATTTCACACTCCCACCGGGAACGGCTTAGTATGAGTCTCCGCGCTAAGCCCCACGCCGGCAAACCGCCCCTGCAGCAGCGACATCAATCCCGTGTACCAGTAACCCACCACGAACAGCAGCAGGAACGGAACCGTAACGTAGTTCTCATTCTCAACCGCATAGTACACCGTGAGCGCGAAGTAGGCGCCAATCAGCAGCTCGACCCACGGCACCCAGCCCAGCCGCTTTCTGTATTTGGTAGCTCCGACTTTGTCCTTCTTCGATTCCACATGGTACTTGGGAGTGCGCGCAAACGCACTCTGCTTGCCGATCAGCGCTTCAATCACGGCTTTGGTGTTGGTAATAGTCAATCCAATGCCGAGAGCCATAAGGACTGGGAGATAAAGCAGCGCGCGCGGCCAGCTCTTGGGAAAAAGTTCACGCTGAGAGACCAGGTAAAAACTCGAAATGGAAAATGTCGACGCCATGAACAGCGGAAAGTCAATGAAGAGCATCTGAAACCATCCCTGATAAAAGCGGATGATCATGGCCGGCAATATCAGCACCGAAAGCACAATCATCAGCGGATAGCTGAGATTCGCGGTCAGGTGATACCAGGCTTCAATCTTGGTGTGCAGCGGCGCATCACTGCGCAACACGCGCGGCAGAATCTTCTTTCCAGTCTGGATCAGCCCCTTGGCCCAGCGCGCCTGCTGGGTTTTGAATGCTGTCATCTCGACCGGCAACTCCGCGGGACACTCCACATCCTGCAGGTAGATGAACTTCCATCCCTTAAGCTGCGCGCGGTAGGAAAGATCAGTATCTTCCGTAAGCGTGTCATGTTGCCAGCCGCCAGCTTCGTCGATCGCCGCGCGCCGCCACACTCCGGCGGTGCCATTGAAGTTGAAAAAGACGCCGCTGCGGGCGCGTCCCGAGTGCTCGAGCACGAAGTGGCCGTCGAGCAGGATCGCCTCCACCTGCGTCAGAAAAGAATAGTTGCGGTTGATGTGCGTCCAGCGCGTCTGCACCATCCCGATTTTCGGATCGGTAAAGTGATGAATGGTGCGCAAAAGAAAATCTTCCGGCGGAGTGAAGTCAGCGTCGAAGATGGCGACGAACTCGCCTTTCGCCGTCTTCAGTCCCTCGGCCAGCGCACCCGCCTTGAAGCCCTCCCGATTAGTGCGGTGATGGTAGCTGATCGGATTTCCCAGCGCCGCATAGCGTTCCACCAGGTTGCGCGCCACTTCAACGGTCTCGTCCGTCGAATCGTCAAGCACCTGAATGTCGAGCTTCTCCCGCGGATAGTTCAGCTTGCAAATCGATTCCAACAGCCGCTCGACCACATACTGCTCATTGAAAATAGGCAACTGCACAGTAACACGCGGCAATTCCTCGAAGTACGCGGCCGGTTCTGTGGAGCGCTTTTCTTTGTGCTTGTAATAGAGATAAACCAGAACGTAGCGATGCATCCCATAGGCCGCGAGTAGCACGAGCACAACGAAATAAGGAATCAGTAGCGCTCGATCGAAGGCGTCGGTATGGTAAAGCCCCTGAAAAGTCTTATCCAACAGATGCTGGCGGAGGTAGGGCCCAATACCCCTGGGGGCAGCCCATGCGGCCAGCGTCGAAGACAGGATGAGATCAGAGCGCAGCAAAGGGTTGGCTGAAAACCTTTATTCTACCGGATTCGGACGTCACTGCCGCGTCGCCCAGGCCAGCCCATCGGGATCGTGGCCAGCCTCGATGCGCCCAGCCACTTCCAGAGAATGAAGATCGATGACAGCAACATACCCGTCAGGTGAGCAGGCCACGAAGGCCCGTCCCCCGTCCGGCTGCATTTGAATGCCGGCCGCGCCGTGTCCAACCGCAATTCGTTTGACGGTCTTGTGAGTCGCCGTGTCGATGACCGTCACATCCGAGCCGCGCAGAGTAGAAATCAACGCCAGCTTCCCGTCGGGCGTGAACTTCAGTCGGTTCGCTCCCCGCACATCAGCCGCCAGAGTCTCGGTCACTCGCTTGCTCGCAACATTAATGATCGAAACAGTTCCGTCTCCAGCGTTCGCCACCCAGATTTCTTTTCCGTCCGCGGAAACATCAAATCCCTCTGAGCCGTCACCGACACGTACGACCGTTTCATTCCAATCGCCGCCCGGAGCGCCGAGCGCAGAGCCTTGCCCAGGAGACCCTCCCGCAGCCTTCTCGATGATGCTCACCGTGCCGGAACTCACGTTGGTGGTAACAATCGTCTTCATGTCCGGCGAGACGTAGATCATGTGCGTCCGGTTCTGTCCCGTTCCCAGAATCCAATCAACATTCTTAGTTGCCGGATCGTAGCTACCAATCGCCTTCGCGCCTTCGGCAGTGAACCAAGCCTTTCCGCCCGCGAAAGTCAATCCATGCGGGCCGCGCAAAGCTCCCAGTTCGACGGACGGCAACGCCTTTTGCGCCGTCAGATCCACCACCGCAAGCGTGTTGTATGCCCCGGATCCATAGTTCGACGCGTAGGCCGTCCTGCCATCGCTCGACGCGATGACCTCGTGCGGATCTTTGCCGACTGGTACGCGAGCGATTACCTGCAAGCTCGAGGGATCGACAATTAACAGGATGCCGTCTTGTTTCGCCAGTATCAGCAAGGCATTCGCGGGCGTATCTGCAGCGTGCGCAAAGCTGGTGCCGAGCATTCCGGTGAACAGAATAATGAGGAGTGTCAGCAGGCGTTTCATAATCCCAAAGCATACGCCATCGCGGCCGGTGCAAGCGCGAACGTCGGCTACTCCTGGTCTTCAGCGGCTGGAATTACGTTAAGCTGCAAGCTCGTGCGATCGCCTTCACTCACGTGCAGCGCTTTGCCGCGGCCTTCATAGCTGGCGAGGAATTGGGGATCGTAGTAGGCGTCGCCATCGATACTCTCCCACGCAAAAATCGTGTAATCGCCGGGAGGCAAGCCGCGCAGAGTGAAGCGTCCGCTCTGATCGGTGGACGCCTTGCGATAGCGATCGGGATGCGTGCGAAACCGCGCTTCGGGCACAGCCACAACCACCGCGTCGGCGACCGGTTCATCTTTCTGATTCGTAGCCATGCCCTCGGCCCGCGCACCATTGGCGCTCGCCAGGACATCGACATTTGTAGCGCCGCCGCTCACGCTGAATCCAGAGTCCGCGACTTCGCGGCCGCCTGCGGCCACTGACTTCAGAAACCAATCTGGCATTTCGCTGGCATCGGAGAGTTGGACGTAATAGCGCCCCGCGGAAACATTCTTCCACTCGAAGCTGCCATCGGCATTCACGTGCGCTAGCGTTGGGGAGCCTTCTCCGATACTGACGCCGCCAAGCGCATCGTCATCGCCGTCGGCAGAACGCAGCTGGAGAAACATCTGACTGGGGTCGGGTCTCGATACGCCGCCTGACTCCATACGCAAACGCCCGCGAATCGAGCCGCCCGCCTGCGGCGCGAGCTGCAGACCGTCCGCATTTGCCGAAGTGATCTGCAGCGATTGCCGCGCCATCATGGGCTCCGCTGCGTTATCGACGGTCGCGAAAATCGTATACGCTCCTGGAGAAACGTCGCGAATCTCGAAGCTGCCATCCCGGTGCATCTCCGCGCCATTCAGCACCAGACTGAAATCTTTCGATTGCAGCATGATCGCCGCCGTAGTGCCGGGCGGCAGGTTCACCACCGAGCCGCGGATGGTCAAGGTAGGGCTTTTGGTCAGCGAGAAATTCGCGGGAAAGTCATCCCCGGAATGCAACTGGATCGGCTCGGCCTGCCCGCGATCTCGCGTGCCGGGATAATAAGTAGTCTGGTAAGCGGCTGGCGCGGGCTTCTCGGAACCCGCGGCATTGCGAGGCGCTGGCGCATTTCCGGTAGTCTCAATCAGACTTCTGAAGTCCGGCGGCGGCGTTACTGAAATAAAGTAATTGCCCGCGGCGAGGCCCGCGATGCGGTAATCGCCCAAGTCGTTTGTGCGCTCGGCTCCCACCTGCTCCCAGTGGCTGCGTCCCGCGACAAAAGTCTGGCGCAGGAGGGCGACTTGCGCCTCAGCCATGGGATCGCCATCTTCATCGGTTACGCGCCCTTCCACGACCGCCGCGGCTTGCAGTCGAATGACTAAATCTTTCAGCTCCTGCCCGGCGCCGAGCGTGAGCACGCGTCCTTCGCTCCGCTTCTGATGCTTGTCGACTTCCTGGTAGCCGGTGCGCTCCACAAACAGGCGATAGCGCCCCGGTAAAATGTTTTCGATGTGAAAGCCACCGTCCACGCCGCTGAGCGCGGTGTAGTTTCCGCCATCGCCTTGGCTCTCGGCGATCAGCTCGATGAGAGCTTTCTTCACCGGCTCGCTGCCGGGATCTTTGGTGACCATGCCGGCGAGCGTGGCTCGTGATGGCGTTGAGGTTTGCGCGGCGGATGAATTCGGGCTCTGCAGGGAAAGCACAGCGGCGGCTGCGATGACGAGCCACAACAGACCTGCGGGAAGAGCCTTCATCTTTGTTCGAATGCGGGAGGCCTTGGGAGTGCGTCGAGCCGTCGTCTGGGGAACGATGACGTTCGCTTCGACCTTGTCATTCTAACCCGAGGTGAGTGGTTGATCCAGATCAAAAAATTTGCAGATTCGCGCTCGTAAAATATTTGGAATCAGCAACTTACGAAATTGCGGTCTGGCTAAAATCTTAGAAGCAAAGGACTTACCTGCAAAATATTCCATCCAGAGGGTGCCGATTTATCGGTTCTCGCGAACGGCCTTGGAGATCCCGGGGCCGTTTGCATTTTCGGGCGGCGGCGAAATCAAGGGCGGCTTTCGCGGCGCAATCCCACTACTCGCAAAGGAAGACCTGAGGGGGTCAGTGCGCGCTTCTCAACCGACTTTCACACAGGGCCGTGAAGACAGGGAGCAAATCGCGGATACGATTATAGCTTCTTTCAAACATGAGCAGCGCCACGCTTAGGTTGACCACGCCCACGAGCTTTGTGTTTTCCGCTTTTCTGATGTTCTGGCCAAAGTCTGTGATTCGCTTTTCCTTATCATGCTTGGAATAGAGCAGGCCGGTTCCCGCCCAATTCGGGTGCGCATATTCACTGAGAACGCCGTACTGATGACTAAATCCTTCAACGTCCTTTTCCACTGTTTGAGAAAGGCACGCACCTTAATCGGTCGTGGCAGTTCCACGTCTTCCCTGCTTGCGGTGACCTTCGGCGCTTCCGTGGCAGTGCCCATGAGCATTTTCATTAAATACTCGTCAATATCCCCAACGGTTCCGGAATCGACAACGTCGTCAACTTTGGCGCATAGGTACCATAGAGCCGCACTTGTTTCGACAGCGGCCCGCGTGAGGACAATACCCGACACAAGTTTGTCTT
>JBAUYE010000326.1:0-1652 GCA_049584615.1 Candidatus Sulfotelmatobacter sp. | reverse complement strand
CGACCCTAACTGTGATTCACCGCATGCGCTACACCTGGACCCGCACCCAGGATCCGCCGGTCGCCGCCAAGGCAGGCCAAGCAGCTTAGCTGGCTTGGATAGATGCATTTTCTCTGCGGGGCTATAGTCAGACCTCTTGCAAGCATTCTGATTGCTGCCGTGCGAGTTCGATGCGAAAATAGCTCGCCTATTGGCAGCTTCGAATCCGCCTTCGAAAGGAACCACCGGTTATGGCACAGGATGAGCGCCAGGCAAAAGAACAGCAGGTGAGAACGAGCATTCAGAAAACACTGGACCTCGCCGCGCGTTGCGCGGCAAGCGTGACCAGCGACAATTACGAGTTCCTGGAAGAGCAAGTTGACGACCTGGAAGCACAAGCGACAGAAGCGTTCCACGCGAAGATTGATATCAAGTCGTTACTTTCCAAGCTGGTCGCGGGCGGTGGATTAACGCCGGCCGATCTGAAAACTCTCGAACTGCTGATCGTCGGAGACGCGGAATATTACCTGAAGTATGAATCTGAACTCGAGGAGTGGAGAACTCGACTCAGGCACGTGCTCGACCAGATCGCAAGTCTCCAGACCTCGGCCTTGGATGTGGATACCCTGATGCATGCGCGCGCGCTCTGCCGCGAAGCCCACGAAATGCTTGGCGACCTGGTGTTTTATTTTGACGCCAAAGAGCGTGTCGCCAAATTCCAGGCCGCGACGCAAGGTCAGATCGACGCCGAGGGCTATCGCTTCCTGGCGGGGATTGTGCAGGAAATGCTCGCGCCTCACAAAACGTAACCCTTACCCTGTCCTCAATTCCCGGACGCACGGATGCTAGACTATTCGGTCGTTCGATGATTCTGAGGTCTCCCCTTTTGCCAACTGATCCCGTACTCGTAGTGCACGGCGGCGCCTGGGCCATGCCTGACGACATGGTGGAGGCGCATCTGCGTGGCGTGCGGAATGCGCTGGCGACCGGCTGGCGAGTGCTGGAACGCGGCGGCGCGGCGCTCGATGCGGTCGAGGCAGCCGTTGTCGTTATGGAAGATGACGAGACCTTCGACGCCGGCCGGGGGAGTTTTCTGAATCGCGATGGCAAGGTGCAACTGGATGCGCTGATCATGGACGGCGCGACGCTGCGGGCCGGCGGCGTAGGCTGCGTGGAGCGGGTGCGGAATCCGGTGCGGGCGGCGCGGAAGATTTTGAGTGAGAGTCCGCATGTGTACTTTGTGGGCGAAGGAGCGGAGCAGTTTGCGGCCGAGCATGGAGTTGAGTTGTGCGCAAATGAAGAGTTGGTGATTGCGCGCGAGGTGAACCGGCTCCGCGAGTATCAGGCGAAACAGGCCGGGGACGCAGCCTCGAAGGACGGGAACGACTTGTTCGCGCCGGAGATTTCACACGATACGGTGGGCGCGGTGGCGCTCGACCGCATGGGCAACATCGCTGCTGCTACTTCGACCGGCGGGACGTTGAACAAGTCTCCGGGACGGCTGGGGGATTCGTCGCTGATCGGATGCGGCTGTTACGCGGATAATTTGAGCGCCGCGGTTTCAACTACCGGCTGGGGCGAACCGATTATGAAGCTGGTGTTGGCCAAGTGGACGGCGGATCGCGTCGCGGCGGGGAATTTGCCGGAGTGGGCGGCGCAGGAAGCGATGAATT
>JBAUYE010000325.1:0-9347 GCA_049584615.1 Candidatus Sulfotelmatobacter sp. | reverse complement strand
AGCGGTCGCATGCAATTCCGCCTTCCCCACGCCGCTGAGAACAATCGCGACCCGAACCACACCGTAACCGAAGCCACCAAGTGTCAGCACGGCCAGCCCGCGCAGCAGCCAGTCCCGCCACGCAGACAGGTTCTCAGCAGGACGTTCTTCCCGATGCTTCTGCGCAAAATACAAAAGCAGACGTTCTCCCAGCGGACGCAAAGTTTTTTCTCGAATCTTCGCGAGCCCGCTCGAATGCTCCACCAGATTCAGCACCCATGATCGTGGAGCGTCAGTGCTCTCCACCTGCTCGACCTTAAACTTCTCCGCCCATGCGATCACCGGCCGCCACACAAACTGATCCAGCAACACGATCACCAGCACCATCGTGGCAATGCCCCAACAAATCGAGCTCGTGTCGCCCGCGCTGGCTGCTGTTTGCAGATATGAGCCGAGGCCGGGCAAACGAAAATCTCTCGACCCCAGCACAAACATTTCGCATACCATCAGCGCGAACCATCCTCCGGCCACCGACATCATCGAGTTCCACACCAGCCCGATCGCCGAAAAGGGCAGCTCCATCTGAGTGAAGCGCTGCCACCAGCTGAAGCGGTAGATCTCCGCGGCCTCCCGCATGTCCTTCGGAATGCTTTTCAGCGACGCATAAAAGCTGAATGCCATGTTCCAGACCTGCCCGGTAAATATCAGAAGGATCGCGCCCAGTTCCACCCCGAGCTGTCGGCCGGGAAACAGCGCCACCATTGCCAGCATTACGCCCGGAAGAAAACTCAACACAGGGATCGACTGCAACACATCCAGCAGTGGAAGCATGAAGCGCTCAGCGCGTGGGTTATAGGCCGCCACATAGCCGTACACCAGGGCGAATCCCAGGCTGAGCACGTAAGCGATTGTGATGCGCAACAGCGAATAGCCCGCATAGGCCGGCAGCGCTCGCAAACTGCTCGAAATCTCAACCGTCGGAGTAAATGGTCCGAACCACGAGTGACCGACCGTCACCACGGCATAGAACAGCGCAATCCCCGCGCCGAACATGATGACATCGGGCAGGTGCGACACTTCGATCCGGGGCAGTTGTGTCCACAGCCGATATGCCGAGAATCCCCGCAGCGTAATACTCTTCTTCATGCCCTGGCTTTTCCTCTGAGGAACGATCGATCAGGCTTTCGGTGCGGGAGTCGAATCGTGATTTTCACCGGCGCGAGCGTTCGCAGTTGGTTCGGTTTGAGGTGCTTCCGTTGGTACTGCCTCGCTCTGCGGCGCTTCCGTCAGCACCAGCCGCCCACTCTCGCGGTCGTAATCAAAAATCTCCGCGTAGCGCCCCCAGTTCGTTGCAGTATCGAACTGGCGCTGCACTTCTTCCGCGGAAAAGTGCTCATCCAGAATGTCATGAAAGAATTCATCGTTGATCGAGTGATCCGACTTCCGTTTCAGAATGCTGTCAATCTGCTTCAGGATGGTGACGTGCTCCAGCGCCGCCTCACGAAACAACACTTTGCGCGCCTGAATGTCGGCGTCAGCGAACCTCACTCCCTGGCGCGACAGTTGCACATCGCCCTCCTTCAACCAGGCGAAACCCAGCAACTGGCAGGCCTCCAGGATGGGCAGCAGATCCTCCACATCCATTACTAGCTCTTCGCTCAGGCGGAAAAGATCTTCGCGTCCCCCGCGATCGTGCAATAGCTCAAGCAGGCCGGCGATTCCACCCACACGGGCATGCGGCAAAATCTGATACTTGCTCGTCTTCACCGGCGCTTGCCCACGCTTCAAGCCTCCCGGCGGCACAACAATCTCCCCCGTACTCTCGGGGTCGGGCAACGCATGTTCGACATCCGGCTCGGTCATAATTTTGTAGATGTAATCCACCAGTTCTACAAACCGGCCAGACTTGCGGTCCCGCGGATGCGAAAGACGCACGTTGAAATCGGCGCGGACGCGCGCTGGGTTTCTACCGAGCACCACGATGCGGTCCGCCAGCATCACCGCCTCCTCGATGTTGTGCGTTACAATGAAAATTGCGCTGGTCGGCATCTTCTTATTCAGCCACAGCTCCAGCAGTTCGCCGCGCAGATTCTCCGCCGTGAGCACATCGAGCGCAGAAAACGGCTCATCCATGAACAGCACTTCTGGTTCCACCACCAGCGCCCGCGCGAAGCCCACGCGTTGCTTCATCCCACCGGAAAGTTCCTTAGGATAAGCCGTCTCAAAACCGTCCAGGCCCACCGTATCCAGCATGCGCAGCGCGCGTTTGCGGCGTTCCACGGCAGCCACGCCGCGCGCTTCCAAGGGAGCCTCCACGTTCTCCAAAACGGTAAGCCAGGGAAACAGCGCGAAACTCTGGAAGACGATTGCCACATTCGGCGATTCGCCGCCCAGCGGCTTTCCATGCCAGAACAGCGCCCCCGACGAAGGTTGCGCCAGCCCGCTCAGAATGCGTAGCAGAGTAGACTTGCCGCAGCCGGACGCCCCTAGTAGCGCGATGATTTTTCCCGGCTCAATGGAAAAATCCGTAAGCCCCACCACCTGAATGCGCGTTCCGTCCGGCTGGGGATAAGACTTCTCAATCGCCCGCCCTTCGATAATGGGTTCCATCGCCAAGAAAATTCTCCCTAACTTCTATACACGATCCGCCGCAACGCGCAAAGCCTTAGCACCACGTAACGGTCCGTTCGCAATTGGGCAGCGGCCCGCGTTCTCAAGCCGCGAAGTTCTCATCCGCCAGAACTGGAACTGCCTGAGGCAGCCGATCCGTTGCCTCGGCGAGGTGGGAAAGCTTGGCAGTCAACTCAGGCGTAAACTGCCCGGGAGCAAAACGCCACTTCCAATTCCCGCCGTGCAGGCTCGGCGTATTCATGCGAGCCTCGCTTCCCAGGCCCAGCACATCCTGCAGCGGGATCAGCGCAAACTCGGCCGGCGAGGTCTGCGCCGCACGGATGAATGCCCAATGAATCCCATCGTCGCAACGGCCAAGATAAGCTTCCGCATTGCGCCGTTCGTGATCTGCGGCTCCCGCCCGGAACCAGCCCGCGGTCGTGTCATTGTCGTGCGTGCCCGTGTAAATGACTTTGCCGGCGGCGCGATGAGGCAAGTACATGTGCGCGCCTTCGTCGCCGAACCCGAACTGCAGCACCGCAATCCCCGGAATCTGCAGTCTCTCGCGCAGCGCGTGAACCGACGGTGTGATGTAACCAAGATCTTCCGCGAAGAATGGCAATCCCCCAAGCGCCTCGCGCAGTTTGTCAAACAGATCGTCTCGCGGACCATCCACCCAGCGCCCGTTAATCGCCGTCGGCTCGTCCGCCGGAATCTCCCAGAACTGGTCGAATCCGCGAAAGTGATCGAGCCGAACGTAGTCGCAATTCCGCGTTGTCCAGCGCAGCCGCTGAATCCACCACTGATACCCTCGCGCCTTCATCACGTCCCAGCGGTACAGGGGATTTCCCCAGCGCTGCCCAGTCTTGCTGAAAAAATCAGGAGGCACGCCGGAAACAACCTCCGGCTCCAGATCCTCCTTGAGCCGGAAAAGTTCGCGATGCATCCAAACGTCAGCGCTGTCGTAATTCACGAAGATGGCAACATCGCCCACAATGCGAATCGAGCGCTCCGAGCAATACCTCCGCAGCGCTTGCCACTGCTCATAAAAAGCAAACTGCAAAGCGCTGCGGATCTTCAGGTCGTCTGCCAACTTCTTCCGCGCCTGCGCCAGCGCGCCCGGTTCGCGCTGCGCCAGTCCGGCTGGCCATTCATTCCAGCTCGCCAGCTTTTGCTGAGCCCGCAGCGCATCGAACAAAACGAAATCATCGAGCCACCAGGAGTTCTCCGAACAGAAGCGTTCTAATCGCTGGCGCGCCGCCGCCGAAGCCGTAGCCACAAAATTCCGCCCCGCTTCAAACAGCAGCGGCATCTTCACTGCAAACACGCGATCGTACTCGACTGCCCCCGAGTAGGAGCCGGACGCAAGAGAAGACGAGATCTTCGATTGATCGATCCAGCCATAGTCGGCCAGACGCTCGAGGCTGATCAGCAGCGGGTTCCCGGCAAACGCTGAGATGGAAGAATAAGGAGAGTTGCCGTAGCCTAGCGGACCAAGCGGCAGAACCTGCCACAGTCCCTGCCGAGCGGAGGCGAGAGAAGCGACGAACGAGTAAGCCGCCGGTCCCAAATCACCAATGCCGCCGCGCGAAGGCAACGACGTGGGATGCAACAAAATGCCTGCAGCTCGGGGAAACGGCATGCAACTCGGTCACTACCTGGGTTTTCTAATTATGAATTCCTGATTCGCCCAAAGTTTACTTGTCATCCCGAGCGGAGCGAGGGATCCTGGTTCTTGCCTGCGTCACCGGCGCAGCCGCCTACTCGCCCGGTTCACTTTCCGCGCGGGTCAGCGCCTTCATCTCGTCCTGATTGATCTTGATCTTGCCCGATTTCTCCATCTGATTGCGCAAGTTGGTGACATACAACGCGAAGATCTCCTGCTGTTTTCCCTGCACCAGCATCTCCCGAATCTGGTCACGCTTGGCCGCGAAGTCCGCTTCCGTCGGAGCCTGCACCTCGTCCACGGAAAGCACCACTCCATTAGCCCCGCTCTGGATCGGCCCGCTGATTTCTCCCGGCTTCATGCTGAATGCCACAGAGGCTTGCCCGGTCATGGACCCGATGTCGGGAACCTGGCCATCCGGCAACACGAAGTCGCTCGTCTTCACCGTTGCGCCCAACTCCTTCGCGGCCTTCTTCAGATCATGCTCGGTCTTCGCGCGGTCGGAAAGTTCCTGCGTCTTCTGCGTCAGCAGAAAGCTCGCGCGCTCGCTCTTGAACTGCTCCTCCACGCGAGCCTGAATCTCTTCAAACGTCGGCGTAGCCGGCGGTTTCACCGCCAGCAACTGGAACACGGCGAAGCCCTGCGACGTCGCGGCCATGTCCGGCGGAGCCTTTTCCGCCGCGCCAAACACTGCATCCATGAGCTGCGGCGCCGGACCTAATCCCGGCACCACATCGCTGCGGCTGAAAAAATCCGAGGTCACAACCGGCACGCCCTTCGCTGCTGCCGCAGCATCCAAACCCTGCGTCTTCGCGTGCTGCAAAAGATCGTCCGCCTGCTTCTGAGCCATCTCCTGTGTCTTCTGCTGCTTTACGATAGGCTCGATCTCGGCTTTGACCTCATCGAACGTCTTCATGTGCGCGTCCTGCCGGTCATCCACCCGAATGATGTGGAAGCCGTAGCTGCTCTTCACCAGGCCGCTGATCTGCCCCTTGGGCAGCGAGAACGCAACTTTCTCAAACTCCGGAACCGTGCGGCCCTTCCCGATCCAACCCAAAGATCCGCCTTCCTTGGCGCTTCCTGGATCTTCGGAATACTGCTTCGCCAGGTCCTCGAATTTTGCCCCAGCCTTGAGCTGCTTCAGCAAATCTTCCGCGCGCTTCTGCGCGTCGGCCACACCCTTCTCATCCACTTTGCCGTCGGGCCCGGGAAGCGGCGTCTTGATCAGAATGTGGCTGACCTTCGCCTGCTCGGCTACGCGGTACTGATCGCGATGCTGATTGTAATAAGCCTGCAACTCATCGTTCGTCACCCGGACTTCAGCCTGCACCTTCGCAGTGTCGAGCATCACATATTTAATCCTGCGCTTTTCGGGAATGGAGTTCGCGTAGCTCTTCTGGTGGGTGTTGTAAAAGGCTTTGAGTTCCTCGACCGTGGGATGAAGGCCTTTCTTGATGTCATCCTCCTTCAACACGGCATAATCGAACTTCACCTTCGTATTCTGCTTGATGAACTCCTGGCGGATGGCCGCATCGCTTACCGACGCGCCGCTCGTGATCAGCGTCTGCAGCTTGGTGATCACAATATCCTTGCCCACGCTGTCTTCGAACATCGCGGGCGTCAGGTTGTGCTGCTGCAGCATTCCCTCGTACTCTGCCTGGCCGATAAAGTTCCCTCCGGGAAAGAAAATTCCGGCATAGCGGCCGTGCTGCAGTTCATCCTTCACTTCCTGCGGTGTGGCTCTTAACCCCATTTTCTGCGCTTCAGCCAGCAACGCCTGCTTATCGATCAACTGGTCAGCGGCTCGCGGCGTGTCCTGCTGGATCAGAAAAGACATGATCATCGAGGCCTGTGCGCCGTATTGCTGCGCCTGCTGTTGCGCCATCTCGCGCGCCGTCTGCCGCACCTCCTCGGGAGTAATCGCCTCGCCATTGACCTTAGCAATTACGCCTTTGCCCGGCGCACCCGTAGCATCGCTGCCGATGCCGGGGACGAATGCAATCACCATGGCCCCGCAAATCAGCAAAAGCAGCCCGCTCAGCACAACTTTCTTAACCGGTCCCTCAGTCTGCAGAAATCGAATCATCTTCTTATCACTCCAGAATGCTGCGTAGAATCAATAATTATAAACTACCCCAACCGCCTGTCATCCTGAGCAAAGCGAAGGACCCATGCAACCTGCCTGCACCACCGACGCCCTAGCCATCTCTCCCACCGTAAGCAGCAGCAGGTTCTCGCGCCGGCTGGCACGTCCTCCCGACGGCCCGAACAAATCATCTATTGAAACGTATCAATAGACGTGTTATCCCTCTTAGTTCCCGGACTAAGGTCCCGGATCAAGGCCCACGGAAACGATCGAGCACACCCGTGCCCGTGACGGCACGCAAGGGAGCAACATGAACTCCGCAAAAGCAAGAGCGAACGCAAGACGCGCCGCCTTCTCCACTCGGTTCGCAGCGCAGTTGCTATTGATGTTATTTCTTGGTGCGCACTTTCTCCTCGCTGCCGACACCCCGGCATCCAAGCGCACCGCCCCAGCCAACACTGACAAGCTAGCGCTGCGCGAGCATTGGACGCTGCAATCCTCGGCCAAAGTCGAAGCTAAAGGCGAGATCATTTCCACCGCTGCCTTCGTTCCCAAGGGATGGCACGACGCCACTGTGCCCACCACGGTTGTCGCGGCCCTGGTGAAAGACAAAACCCTCCCTGACCCGTTCTTGGCCATGAACCTTCGCCAGTTCGCCGGTGTCACCTACCCCATCGGCGGAAATTTTTCCAACATCCCCATGCAGACGGATAGTCCCTACGCCGTCTCCTGGTGGTACCGCAAGCAGTTCGCCGCTCCCGCAACCTACGCCGGAAAAACCGTCTGGCTCAATTTCAAGGGGATCAACTACCGCGCCAACGTCTGGCTCAATGGAAAGCAGATCGCAAACTCCGATAACATCGCCGGAGCCTGGCGCACTTACGAACTCAACGTGACCAATGCAGTGAAGCCCGGCCGCGAAAACGTTCTGGCCGTGCAGGTCTTCGCCCCCACCGAGAGCGACCTAGCCATCACCTTCGTCGACTGGAACCCTGCACCTCCCGACAAGAACATGGGCCTGTGGCGCGAAGTCTACCTCACCACCAGTGGGCCGGTCGCGCTGCGTTATCCCACCGTCGTCTCCAAACTGAACCTGCCCGCCGACGATTCCGCGCAACTCACCGTCACCGCGCAACTCAAGAACGGCACCAGCGAACTGGTGAAGGGCAAACTGAAAGGCCAAATCGAAAACGTGACCTTCGAGCAGGATGTCGAACTCGCCGCCAATGAAAGCAAAGACGTGACCTTCGCTCCTGACCAATTCCCCCAGCTTGTCTTCTTCAATCCGCGCCTCTGGTGGCCCGCGCAGATGGGGAAGCCAGCTCTCTACTCGTTGAAGATGGAATTCGAAGTCGGCCGCACCGTCAGCGATCATTCAACGACCGAATTTGGTATTCGCGAAGTTACTTCCGAAGTGAACGCCACCGGCGGTCGCGCCTTCCACATCAACGGCAAGAACATCCTCATCCGCGGCGGCGGCTGGACTCCGGACATGATGCTCCGAGAAAACTCGCAGCGTCTGCACGATGAATTCCGCTATGTCCGCGATATGGGATTGAACACCGTCCGCCTCGAAGGCAAACTTGAAACCAAGGAATTCTTCGACATCGCCGACCACGAAGGAATTCTCGTCATGGCCGGCTGGTGCTGCTGCGATTTCTGGGAACGCTGGCCGCGCTGGGAGCCGCAGGATTTTGAAATCGCCCAGCAGTCCCTCCGCGATCAGATCTACCGCCTGCGTAGCCACCCCAGTATGGTCATGTGGCTGAACGGCAGCGACAACCCGCCCCCGCCCGATGTCGAGCAGATGTATCTCGACATCGAAAAACAGCTCCTGTGGCCGAATCCCGTAGTTTCCTCCGCCACCGGCAAACCCACCACGGTCACTGGAAGCAGTGGCGTCAAGATGTCCGGACCCTATGAGTACATAGCTCCGAGCTATTGGGAGCAGGACACGCCCGCCGGCCAGCCCAACCGCAAACTCTGCAACCCCGGCGGCTGCGGTGGTGCCTACGGTTTCAACACCGAAACCAGCATGGGCCCGGCCGTCCCGCCTGTCGAAAGCATCCTCGCCATGGTCGGAAAAGATCACCTCTGGCCCATCGATGACGTCTGGAACTATCACGCCGGCGGCGGAGAATTCAAAACTATCCAGGTATTCAGCACCGCGCTCGCCAATCGCTACGGTAAGTCGGACAACGTACAGGATTTCGCTGCCAAGTCGCAAATGCAGACTTACGAAGGCGTGCGCGCCATGTACGAAGCCTACAGCCGCAACAAATATGAATCCACCGGCGTGATTCAGTGGATGCTAAACAACGCCTGGCCTTCCATGATCTGGCATTTGTACGATTACTATCTGCGCCCCGCGGGCGGCTACTTCGGTGCCAAGCACGCCCTGGAAGCTCTTCACCCCATCTACGGCTACGACGATCATTCCATCTGGGTCGTCAGCAGCCAGTATGTGGACGCCAAAGGCCTCAAACTCACCACGAAAATTTACAACCTCGACGCGACCGAAAAGTTTTCTCACGAAGACTCGCTCGACGCGACCGCCGACAGTACGGCCAAAGTATTCACGCTCCCCGAAGTTGATGGCCTGAGCCCGACGTACTTCGTGGCCTTGCGCCTGACTGACTCCGCTGGCAAACTGGTCGGCTCCAACTTTTACTGGCTCTCCACCAAACCGGAAACCCTCGACTGGGCCAAGTCCAACTGGTGGATGACTCCCACCGATTCCTTCGCTGATTACACGGCCCTCGCGCAACTTCCTAAGGTAAAGCTGAAAGTTATCAACAGCACCGGGCGCAAGGGCGAATACTCCGTCACCCGCGTAACGATCGAGAATCCCAGCAAGAGCCTCGCCTTCTTCGTCCACCTCAAGGTAGACAAAGGCGCGAAGGGCGAAGAAATCCTGCCCGTCGTCTGGGAAGACAACTACATCTCTCTGCTCCCCGGCGAAAAGCGCGAGCTAAGCGCCACCTACCGCACGAGCGAACTAGGCAC
>JBAUYE010000324.1:0-14662 GCA_049584615.1 Candidatus Sulfotelmatobacter sp. | reverse complement strand
GGTCTCGAAATTTCACTGGTCCACCGGCCAGGTGCAAAACGTCACTCCCATTCCCCTTCGCAGCCCCAAATACCGCACCGACCGCACCGAGCCGACGATGTTCTCGCCGATCGATCCGCACACCCTTTATTTCGCCAGCAACGTTCTTTTCAAAACCACCGACGGCGGAAACACCTGGCAGACCGTCAGCTCCGACCTAACGCGCGAGACTCCGGGAGTCCCAGCCAGTGTGGGGAATCTAATCCCCAAAGGCGCGGACAAGCAGCGCGGCGTCATCTACGCTCTCGCTCCTTCATTCAAGACCATCAACACACTCTGGGCGGGCACGGACGACGGCCTGATCTGGCAGACTCGTGACGGCGGCAAGAAGTGGAATGACATTACTCCAAGAGAACTGACGCCCTGGAGCAAAGTCACGCAGATCAGCGCCTCGCACTTCGACGACGACTCCGCCTACGCCTCCGTGAGCCGCTTCCGCATCAACGACGAGCAGCCCTACATCTACCGCACGCATGACGGCGGTAAGACCTGGAAGCTGATCACAACAGGCTTGCCTGAAATTGGTCCCGTCGATACAGTCCGCGAGGATCCCGTGCGCAAAGGACTTTTGTTTGCCGGCACGGAGAACGCAGTCTGGGTCTCATTCGACGACGGCGATCATTGGCAATCCCTGCAGCTGAATCTGCCCCGCACCTCCATGCGCGATCTCTGGATTCATGACAACGACCTCATCGTAGCCACCCACGGCCGCGCGTTCTGGATTCTGGATGACATCACCCCGCTGCGCGAAGCCTCCGCTGCGCTCGCCGCCACCGACGCCCATCTCTTTACGCCAGCGCTCTCCTATCGCATTCAACGCGACACCTACACTGACACGCCGCTTCCGCCCGACGAACCCACTGCCGCCAATCCCCCCGACGGCGCCATCATCGATTACTACCTGGGACACGCCGCTTCTGCCCCCGTGACTATCGAGATCCTCGACGCGCGCGGCCAAATCATTCGCAAATTCTCCAGCGCCGACAAGCCCGACGTTACCGAGGCCGAACTCAAGAAACAACTCATCCCCCTCTACTGGCTGCGTCCTTTCCATTCGTTGTCGCCAGATGCCGGCATGCACCGCTGGGTTTGGGATCTGCACTATCCTGCGCCCGATTCCACACGCCACGACTATCCCATCTCCGCAATTCCCGGCGACACGCCTCGCTACCCGCTCGGCCCCACTGCTTTGCCCGGTTCTTACACGGCCCGGCTCACCGCGAACGGAAAGAGTTATACCGCGAACTTCACCGTCAAGATGGACCCTCGCGTAAAAACTTCGGTCGCCGGCCTCGACCACAAATTCCAGCTCGAAACGCGTCTGGCCTCGCTTCTGAGCCAGACTTCAAAGGCTGTAATGCAAGCCGGATCGCTACGCGATCCTTTGGAGAAGCTCAGTCAGCAAGCGACCGGCCCAGCGCTCGATTCGGTTAAGGCTTTTCAAAACAAACTTGCAGCGGTGCTTGGAGCGCCGTCCGGCTTCTTTGCGCCACCTTCTGCCGAAGTCACTCTCGCGCGGGTCAACGGTCAGGTCATGGTGTTGTATGGCCAGGTGTGGCAGGCCGATGCGGAACCAACCGCGGCCCAGTCTGAGGCCGCCACAGTGATCGAACACGACGCATCGGATGTGATGAAGCGCTGGGATGCCGTCAAGACTGCAGATCTTCCCGTGCTGAATCGGGCGCTCCACACCGCAAACTTGCCGGAAGTCCAAATCGAATCGGACCCGCATAAGGAAGAAGCGGGAACGGACGAAGAATAGTTGATCACCGCGAACTAGCTTCGCTGCGATCTACAGGGCTTCCACGGCGCTCTGCAGCTCCCGTGCGATCTGTTCCGCATCGCTTCCTGGCGCGAACCGCATCGGCTGTCCGACGCGGACACATATCTTCCCTGGCGGCGCAAACTTCTTGCCCGCCTGCTTCAACTCAAACAATCCGTGAATCCGCATGGGCAGTACCGGAATGCCCAGATTATTTGCCAGCAGTCCAATCCCCGCGCGAAACGGATTCATCTTGCCATCCACCGTATGCCGTCCTTCGGGAAACACCAGCACGCTGTATCCGCGATCCACCGCCGCACCCGCATAAGCGAAACTCTGCCGGAACCCGGCTTCGCGTGGCAGCGGAAACAGGTTCAACAGCGAAACTCCCAGCACCCACTGCATGCGATCGTAAATTCCCAACCACCATCCTCTGCTCGCAGCCGGCGTGTGCAACGCCTCCAAGTCTTCTCCCCGAGTCGCCGTTGCAATCCGGTTCCGCAGCCGCGCAGGTAAAGCCGTCTGCACGAATCCCACATCCACGTCGGTAATGTGGTTGCACACCACCAGCAGCGGCCCGCTCCAGCCGCGCAGATTCTCCCGCCCTTCAATTCGCGGCCAGCCCAGCAGAATCAGGGCCGGCCTCATCAGCAAGCAATACGCGAGCCATCGCACCCACGTCACTGGCCAGCGCAAAACCCATCCCGGATAGTGATACTCCGCACGCGGCCGCGCCTCGCCGCGCAACATCTTTTCCACGTCGCCGACAGTGCGCGCCGCACTAAAACGCGTCTCGCTCAGATCTACCTGGTAGCGATCTTCCAGCGCGCTGATCAGCTCGACGCGGTCCAGCGAACTCAGTCCAAGGTCGGAATCCAGCGCCACGTCGGCGTCCAACCCGCCAACACTTCTGCCCGTGATGCGGCCGATCAATTCTGCCACCGGACTTTCACCCGCGCTCACAACCTTCTCGCCAGGCCGCAGAATTTCCTTCGCGGCAAATTCAGCAATCAAGTTCCGCCGCGGCTTCTGCGTGTTCGTGCGCGGAAAGTCTTTCTGCGGCCACTTGACCCACATCCGCATGCGCTGGAAGTCAGCCAGCGACTGATTCGCCCGCTCCACCACCCCAGCCACACTAGCCCCGTTATGCAAATCGTCACGCAAAATCAAAACGGCGCAGGGCTCCGCATTTCCTACCCGCTCAATCCCGACCACCACGCAATCTTTCACTTCCGGCTGCCGCCGCAACGCGGCCTCCAAATCCTCCGGATAAATATTCAACCCGCCCGGAGTCACGATCACTTCTTTCTTGCGTCCCCTGAAATAAAGGTTCCCGGCGTCATCCAGCGCGCCCACGTCTCCGGTGCGATACCACCCATCTTTATCGGTGACCCCACCGCCAACTGTTCGGTCTCCATCCCAATACCCCGCCGCGACCCCGCCACCGCGAATCAAAATCTCGCCATCTTCCGCGAGCTTCACTTCCCGCCCCGGCAACACCTTTCCAATCGACCCTTTCCCCAACTTGAACGGATGATTCACGCTGATCAGCGAGGTCGTCTCCGTCAGTCCATATCCCTGGATCGCGGCATAGCCAAGTCGATCCCAGAACTGTTCGGTCTCAGCATCCAGCGCCGCGCCTCCGCAAATAAATGCCCAGAACTTCCAACCGAACTGCCGCCGAATCCCGCGAAAAATCCACCACCGGTGCAGGAAGTGCTTTCCCTCCGACACCCGGAACCGCCACCGGAAATCTTCGATCTTTCCCCGATCTTCAAGATCACGTTCGATCTTCTGCTTCAGCGACTGCAAAACTCTCGGCACACTCACCAGCACGGACACGCGCTCGCGCCGGATCGTATTCACAATTTCCGACGGTCCCAGTTCCTCCTGAAAAATCACAGTGCCGCCCAGCAGCGGCGGCAGAAACATCCCCAGAAATTGCCCAAACACATGGCTAAGCGGCAACAAATTCAAGAACCGCACGGGATGCACCCAGCGCTCATACTTCAAATATGCCTGCATCTCCCGCTCCAGCGGAGCAATGTTAGCCAGCACATTCCCATGCGTGATCACCACGCCCCTGGGCTCAGCCGTAGTCCCGGACGTAAACACAATCTGCAAGATGTCATCGCGCCCAATCGCTACCTGCGAATCCGACAGTAGCGCTGGCGTCCCGCCGGCGACTTTGACTTCCTCCAGGATCACGACGGGAACTGAGCCAGAAACGTCCTCCCTTGCGTGCCGCCGCGAACAAACCCAGAGCTTCGCGTCAACCTGCAGCGAAACTCGCGTCCCAAAGTCTGCTGACGCCCCATCATCCATCGGAACCACAACCACACCTCTCAGTGCGCATCCAAAAAACGCCGCAACCCACTCCGCGCAATTCTTACCCCAAAGCATCACCCGGTCGCCCTTGCCGATGCCGCGCGCCTCCAAGTCACCAGCGAAACGAATTGCCATTTCCAAAACCTGTTCGTACGTGAGCCATTCCATGCGATATCCACACCGCTGCCCGTAAGCGCGCTCCTCGCGGTGCGCTCGAAAATTCGCCAGGAAAAACTCTGCCAACGATTCAGCCATTCAGTTGAATCCGTGTCCGGTGTCGTTACAGTCTAAGTTTAGTGGAAGAGGGAAAGCGCAGGCGGATGCGGAGAGCAGGGTGCGAGGGAGGTCGGGCTGAGAAGCGGACTGGTGCGCGGCCCGGACTGTGGATTTCGTACGAAAAATAAATCTTCTTCGACGCTGGCGTAAATGGCTGGAGTCAGTGAAGAATCCGGATTTCAGATCAATTTTTTCTTCCGATACCTCTGAAAGCCGCGTCCAGCGCCGACTTCGCGAAAGCGTATTTTGCAAAATCCTGCCGTCAAAGAACTTAGATCTCAAAATCTTGAGAACAAACATCTTAAGACGGCAGGACTTGGCTTCTATGGACCGTCACTACCTCGACTATGATGGCGCAATTGCGGAATGAAGGAAAGATCAGATGTCACATCGCCGCTGTGGAAAAAGGGAAGCTGCACTGCACGGATCGTGATTTTCTCCTCCCAAGGCCCCTTCAGTTTTGTACAATGTCGGAGGCGATCGGAGGTCCTCATGCTGCCGCGCATAATTGCGATGTTCGCCGCTCTTGCCTTTCTGAATGCACCCGCAGCTCCAGCGCAATCGAAAGAGCACAGTTCAGACGACCTACTAGCTCGACTCTCGTACAACAGTACCTATGTCTGGGATGTGAACCAGGACCGTTCGCCGCAGATTTGTTTTGCTCTGTACCGCGACGGATATTTCCGCATATCGAGGAGATCAAGGCAGGCGCAGGATGGCACCGAAAGTCTCCAGGGGACGCTGCCTCAGGATCAGTTGGCACGCGTCAACACGCTGCTAAAGAACCTCGATTCTCAGACCGGGGTCGGCACAATCTACAAAGCCTCGGAGTCGCTCACGGCGGAGGTGATGCGCGACGGAAAGATCGTCCATTTCTTGTGGATTGATCCGGATCACGAGCGTCCGTTTCCAGATTCAGTGGCCCGTGTCGTCAACTGGCTACAGGATTTTTCCCCGCAAGGCTCATCGCCCCTCACCCTACGCGAGCTGAGTGATCAGCCGATCTGCCCGTCAGCCTCCGAGAAACCTCTGCATCCGGTGATGGCCAGTGTCCAAGGCATGTCGGAGGTTCCCCTTTGCGGGGCCAAAGGTGGGAATCGGTAACTCGATTCGGTAGCTGCGAAAGGTCACGTTGCACTGAGAAACGATCAAGAGTCCGAGGCGACACCCTCAGGAAACCGAAAATGAGACGACTCTCGTTACTGTGCCTCGGTTCTTTTGTGCTGCTGCACTGTCTTTCGGCGGCCCAAATGTCCACCCTCCCGGCAGCCCAAGCCATCGCAGACCTTCCGGGCCCTCCGAAGAACCCGCAGATCTTTTCGCAGATGACGGTGATCATGCAGGGCGGTTTGGAGTATCGAGACGCGGTTGATATGAAAGGCCCCGTGTCCAGTGTGCAGCGCGAGATAATGGATCCTCGGCAAGGTTCCCGCCCTTACAGAAAGACTACCTTGAAGTTCGACGATGACGGCCGCTTGATCGAGCGCGTCGACGAGGACTCGCTGGGCGTATACACCACGACAAATGTTTGGGACGCGGGCCAGCTGCGAGACCAAAACGTGAGCCATCATCGAAATGACGGGAAATTCTCGGACTGGAATGAGTGGCAACGTTGGACCTACGACAAAGATGGCCGCCTTTCCGAATTTAAGGCGGGCCGCGACAAACAGGAAATGAATGACTACGTAAACTTCAAATATGATTCTCAAGGCAGACCACTGGGATACGAACTATATGCGCAAACACTGACAGAGATCGCCTATGAAGGGAACAAAATTACCTTGAGCAGATTCCAGAAAGATCAGAGGCGCAAGTTCTTTGAGCAGGTTCAACTGGTTGACGACAGAAAACGCGTCATCGATCTGAAGGTTTCCGATCTCACTGGCGGTCAGCTCACGCAGTGGTACCACGTGAAATTCAAGTACGACGGGAAAGGTCGAATTGTTGAGCAAAACACTGACCCGTTCAAGCTGGGATCAGGCGATGACTATTCCCCAATGCCGGGAAAGCTGGTTGTCGAATATCACGACGAGAAACACTCGGGTGAGCAGGAATTCTACGATACGGACGGGAAACTGGGACTTCACACGACCTTTACTTTCGACCGTGACGGAATCTTCACCAAGCTCCGCGTTCTTGACGCATCTGGTAAGGAGCAAACCGGGTCAGAAATTTTCTTTGATCCTCAGTACAAATCGAGCATACGTGCGGGAAGCGTGGAGTGGGAGATCATCTACGACGATCACGGCAATTGGACGGAAAGACGGCGCTGGTTCACCCCCGCTGACGGAACACCACGGATTATGACGCGGATGGTCCGACAAACTACCATGTATCGATAGTGTCGAACTACTCCCGCCCCACCCCCAGCGCATCCGCCACGCGATTAATGTAATTAAACCAGGAAGCAATCAGCGTAATCTGCAATATCCCGCGATCGTCAAACCCAGCGGCCCGCAGCCCCTCAATGTCATCCTTCCAACACTTGGTAGCGTCTTTCGTCAGCTTGACCACATAATCCACCATCACCCGCTCCTGCGGCGTGATAGGCGCGGTCGTGTAATCCTTTTCCAGCGCCTCCACCAGCTCTTTATCCAGCGTCACCCTACGCAGAAACTCTGCGTGCGACTCGATTCAATACTTGCACCGGTTGGTCACTGAGACCATGGTGGTAATCATTTCGTGCTGCCGCCGGCTCAGCGGCAGATCCGGCGACATCAGCGCCCCAAACGTGGCGAATGAGTGATAGAGCGCCTCCGGAATCAGCGTGTGCGACCCCACAATCGTCGACCCGCCCGACTCATCCGGATGCACCGGTTCGAAGTACTCCTTGGGGTACATCCCCTTCTGACCCTCAACCGCCTGCCGCAGCTTCTCATCCGCCTCTGACATCGGTATGGTTCGAATCCAAGTCATAATCGCGATCACCCTTCATCCCGGAGTCGCACTGCTGCTTACACTCAGAAGGCTACACTGCTACGCACTTCGCGCCCCATAGCACCTTTACATTAGACCCCTAACCATCCCCTTATATAGGGGCGAGTCTGCCTGATCCACCGGTACTCGCCATTGATTCCCTTGGTAACCCTTTCGTACACTCCCTTTCGGTAACCCTTGGTAACCATGCGGTTCCCCCCGTCCAGCCGTACAATTGCCCTTGTCCGACCGGCCATCTCCAAAGAGGAGTTTGGCCATGTGACTTCTTCCCGGGCAGTGCTTCCGAGAAGCGGTGTCGGTTTCTAGGTGTGAAGGTTTCTCGGGTGAAGGTTTCTCGGGTAAATGTTTCTCGATTGTAAGTTTCTCGGCTGTACGTTCTTAAGTTAGACCAGGTTCTGGGGCTCGTACACATATGGCGTTCGGTTTCGGGTTCAACAAACAGAAAGTTCTCAGCGCTGCGGAGAAGTATGTCCAGCAGGGCAAGATGCAGAACGCCATCGCTGAGTACGAAAAGGTCCTCAAGGCCGACCCCAAGGATCTCACGGTCACCAATACCGTCGGCGATCTCTACTCCCGCCTCGGGGAAGCCAGCAAAGCTACCGAATGCTTCAAAGCTGTAGGCGATGCCTATGCCAACCAGGGTTTCACGGTCAAAGCCATCGCCATGTATAAAAAGATCAGCAAGCTCCAGCCCTCACTCGAGAGCGTGCTGAAGCTGGCCGAACTCTACACCCAGCAGGGACTCTTCAACGATGCCCGCGCCCAGTACCTGCAGGTTGCGGAAGAATTCCTGAAGTCCGGCGAGCTGGATAACGCCGTCCGCATCTTCCAGAAGATTCTGGAAATGGATCCGGAAAACACCGCCATGCGCATCCGCCTGGCGGAGGTTTATGTCCGCCTCGGCAAGAAAACCGACGCCTGGCAGATATTCTCCGCTGCTGCCGAGACTTTGCGTTCCAAGGGCTCGCTGCCCGCCGCCGAAGAAGTTCTGCAGCGCATGCTCACCCTCGACCCCGGCAATGGATACGCGCTGCTCATGCAGGGCCGCAATCTGCTCGAGGCCGGCGACGCCGAGGCCGCCATCGAAGCGTTGCAAAAAGTCTCCGATCTCGATTCCAATCCCGATGGCCTCCGCGATCTGCTTAAGGCTTACCTGAAGACCGGCCGCCTCTCCGATGCCGGAACGCTGGCCAGCAAGCTGCTGACCGTCCACAATGACCTCGCTTCCATCTCTACCTTCGCCGACGCCCTCATGCAGGCCGGCCAGTTCGAGAACGCGCTCCAGGTTTATGACCAGCACGCCGAACGCCTGCTGGCTGAAAATTCCGACAAAGTTCTAAAGAACCTGCATTCCGTCATCGGGCACGTGCGTGACAATCCCGCTTCGCTCGAAAAGCTTCTCGATCTCTTCCACAAGGCAGGAGACAACTCTCATACCACCGAAGTCATCGAGCTCCTGGCGCACGCTTCGGTTCAGTCCGGCGACCTGCCCCGAGCTCGCGATCTCTACCAGAAGTTGACCACCATGGAGCCTGGCAATCCCCTGCACATGAGCAATTACCAGCAGGTAGCCAGCCAGATCAGTGGAGATTCCGGCGCAACCCTCATTTCTCCAGAGGAAGCCACTGTCATCGTCGACGAACTGGAAGCCACGTCTCCGTCCATTCATCAGCACTATTCCGATGCTGTCGCCCTCGCGGTTCGCTCCGCGCTCACCGATGCGGAACTTTTCATTTCCTACAACATGCCCGCCAAGGCTCTGGGGCCGCTTCTGTCCGCCTTGCCTCAGGCGCCCACCGACCTGCGCCTGAACCAGCGTCTCGCCTCTCTGCACACCCGGGCCGGGCGTTTCGCTGAAGCTGGTGTTTGCTGCCGCACTTTGCAGGACGTGTACTCCGAAGCCGAATACCCGGAAGAGGCTACCCGTTACGGCGAACTCGCCGATCGCTATCAGGAGCGCTCCGGCGTTGCGCTTCTCACCGATTCTGTCGCAGAAGATGTCTCTATTGAGACCCAAGCGGAAGTTTCCGCCCCCGCAGAAGCCTCGGCTCCCTGGCCGGCAGCTCCGCCGCAGCCTACTGAAGATGCGGAGTTCGCAATTGTCAGCGATCCGGAACAGGATCAAGCCGACACGCAGGAAGAGGCACAGGAGGAAATTCCGGAAGAAGTTCAGGAAGACCAAGTTGAAGAAGATCAGGTCTCAGCCGTCGCCGAATCTGCCTCTGCTCCAGCCGAGATCGATCTTTCCTCCGAGTGGGACGACTCCGTCGTTGTCGAAGCCGACGCTCCAGCCGCAGAATCCGCAGAAGCCGAAGTCACAGATGCGGTTGGCGAACATAAGCTGCCTGCCGATGAGGTCGACGAGGCAAAAGCCACCGAGACCGTCGAAGAAATCCGCTTCTATCTCGAGCATGGCATGCCCGAGCAAGCATCCACGGCCTTTGAAAAGCTTCAGACAGTTACCAACAACGAAGCCATCTTGTCGGCCATGGAAGCTGAAATCCAGGCCGCCTCGCAGCCCGCGCCTGCAGCAGGACCTGCAGAGCAAGAAGAAGTAGCTGCACTAGAAGCCGTTGCTGAAATCACCGTCGACGAGCCTTCTGAAGAAATCACGATTGAAGAAGCTCCAGCTGCCATTGAAGAAACTCCAGTAGCCCAAGAACCTGCAGCCGTCGTCGAAGAAGCTCCTGCTCCGACGCCGGTTCCCGTGGCGAAGCGAACCGCTCCGCCAGTGTGGCACGCCAAGCCTGTTGCACCCAAGCCTGTCGCTCCCAAGCCCGCCGCCCCCAAGCCGGTCGCTGCCGAGCCTCCCGTCGCGCCTCCACCTGTGGCGCCTCCGCCCGCAGTCCTTCAGGAGTTCGTCTCCGATTTAGAATCTTCCCTGGGCGATAGTTTCCTTCCCGGAACCATCTCTCACGAAGCGGAGCCCGCAGTCGAGCATGCCTCAGCCCACGCTAAACCCGAACTTGAGCCAATCGGAAACGCCGCTCCCACTTCCTTCGGCGTGCCTGAAGCTGAACCCATGGGCGAGTTTGTAGCCGATCTTGAAGCTGCCCTGGGTGAAGACTTCCTCAAGGGCGCTCCAGTTGCCGAGCCTCAGCCCGCGCCACAGCCCGCGCCTCAGACTCACGCCGCACCCCGCGTTGAGGCGCCCGCCGCATCTGCTGCTGCGCGGCCAACGTCCGCTCCGCAAGTTAGTGCTCCCATCGCCGCCAGCGCCGCAGCTGGCGCCGTGTCGTCGGGCACGGTTGCTCCGGCGCCTCAAATGCCGCCTCCGGTTGCGCAGAAGCCTGCGGCTGCGATCTCGCCACAAGTTTCGCCCGGCATTCCCACTACACCGCCCGCTGCCAAGTCTTCTCCTTTCGGAGAGGACGCCGGCGTGGATCTCGCCGAGATGTTCGGCGAACTCAAACACGATCTCGAAGTCGGAGCCTCCACCACCGAAGAGGATCCCGAAACCCACTACAACCTCGGCATCGCGTTCCGCGAAATGGGATTGCTCGATGAAGCCATCGGCGAGTTGCAAAAGACCTGCCAGGCCGTCGAGCGCGGACATGCCTTCCCCCAGGTCATGCAGACCTACACCTGGCTGGCGCAATGCTTCCTCGACAAGGGCCTGCCTGAGGCCGCCATTCGCTGGTACCAGAAGGCCCTTAGCGCCCCCGGCATCGACGAAGAAACCCGCACCGCTCTCCACTACGAACTGGCCGCTGCCTATGAAAGCGCCGGCGACAAACCCTCCGCCCTCAAGCATTTCATGGAGGTTTACGGTCGCAACATCGATTATCGCGACGTTGCCGAGCGCATCAAGCCCCTGAAGTCGTAGAATAGCCCGATGGGTTTTGCCCCCAAAACAGCCGCTTGTCATCCCGAGCGAAGCGAGGGATCTTGGTTCTCGCCTCCACCACCACGGTCGCCGCAGCGGAGTGCCCAGTGACTACCGATCCTAAGCTATCGGTCGAAAACGGCACCGTCGCGGCTTCCTCCGAGCCTTCGACGGCGCAGGGCCAGGCGACCACAACCCTGCTCGACCCTCCGCCCCCGGACCCTGCACAGCAGCCTCGCAGTGGCCTGCAACTCTGGCTGCACCGGACGTCCGTGTTTCTTTTCGTATTGATTTGCGCCGTCGCCGGCGTCCTGCTCGTGATCCTGCCCTGGACCCCGGAGTGGACCGACAATTATCTTTTGCTCTCGTTTCCCTGGCTTCGTACGTTCGTCTCCACCGGCTTCTTTCGCGGCCTATGCAGCGGCCTGGGATTACTCGATATCTGGATCGGCTTCGGGGAAGCCCTCCACTACCACGAACACAACTAGCGGAACGCCGTGCGGCCGGCCCGTACCAAGGTCAGCCTGACTTAAGAACGTGAGTCTTACGATGACCGACAAACTCAATCCCGCTCCTCTGGCTTACCAGAACGAGCCCTTTCTGAACAGTCCCGACGGACGCATTCTCCGCATCCTCGCCGAGTATCAGGAACCTTTGTCCCGATTTCGCCGCGAGCAGATCCAGGACACCGTCGTCTTCTTCGGCTCAGCCCGTTTCCAGGGAGCCGCTGCCGCCCGGCAGAACCTGGCGGCGGTCGAAAAAAACTCGAAAGCGGCCGCCGCCCAGCAGCAAAACGACCTCAAGCGTGCCCTCGCCGCCGTCGACATGGCCCGTTACTACGAGGACGCGCGCCGCCTGGCCTACCTGCTCACCGAGTGGTCCATTCAGATTCCCGCCCGCCGCCGCCGCTTCGTCGTCACCACCGGCGGTGGTCCCGGCATCATGGAAGCCGCCAATCTCGGCGCCCACGAAGCCGGAGGCAAAACCATCGGCCTCAACATCAATCTCCCGTTCGAGCAGAATCCCAATTCCTACATCACGCCCGCCCTCAACTTCGAGTTCCATTATTTCTTCATGCGTAAGTTCTGGTTCGCCTACCTCGCCAAAGCGCTGGTGATTTTCCCCGGAGGCTTTGGCACCATCGACGAACTCTTTGAAATCCTCACCCTCGCCCAGACCGACAAACTGGCCAAGAAAATTCTGGTCGTAATTTACGGCAGCGAATACTGGCACCGCATCATGAACTTCCAGGCCTTCGTCGACGCCGGCACGGTCGCTCCCGAAGACTTAAACCTCTTCAAATTCGTCGACACCCCCGAAGACGCCTTCACCTTCCTCCGCGACGGCCTCACCGAGTACCACCTGGGCGGCCAGCCGAAGAAAGAAAAAGAGAACGAAGTCCTACCCGAAATAGCCAAAACCAGGCCGTAACGATTCTGTCATCCTGAGCGGAACAGTCGAAGGACCCTTACACCCCCACACAACTATCGAATCCGCCAGGCACTTCTATCTTGGGACCTTGCCTTCTTGCTCTAAACTGACAGTAGAAAGCTGATAGCTTGCTCCTGTACTACATCACCGACCGCACCGCCTTCCCCGGCGACGAACCCACTCGCCTCCGTCGCTTGCTCGACAAAATCGCCGAAGCCGCCAGCCAAGGCGTCGACTACATCCAACTCCGCGAAAAAGATCTCTCCACCCGCGATCTGGAATCGCTGGCCCGCGAAGCGATGCAAATCACCGGGGAAAAAACAAAACTGACCACTGACCACTGCCCACCGGCAACCGCTCTCCTGATCAACTCTCGCATCGACATAGCCCTAGCCGTCGCAGCCAGCGGCGTTCACCTCCCTGCCAACGACATCTCCCCAGAAGAAGTAAGAACAGCATGGCAAAGTAAGTGTGGCGCTGGCGCCCTCGCCCGCGAAAACTCACCACGAAATCCGCTCATAGCAGTCTCCTGTCACTCTCCGCAAGAGGTATTCAACGCTGCTAGGAATCAAGCCACCTTCGCCGTCTTAGCTCCCGTCTTCGAAAAAAAAGACGCTCAACCGACCGGCCTTGAAGCTCTAAGCCAAGCCTGCGCCGCAGCAATCCCCGTACTGGCCCTCGGAGGAGTGACCCTGCGGAACGCCCAATCCTGCCTGCAAGCCGGCGCAGCCGGAATAGCCGCCATCCGCCTGTTCCAGGAAAACGACATAGCCACAATCATCCGCCGGTTGCGCAGCTAAGAGGGTGGAGCAGGCCTTCAGGCCTGCGTCGAGAAGCGCACCGGCCATCGAAGGCCTTCAGCCCCTGAAGGGTCTAACAATCCAAATCCACAAACACAAATGCCACGCTGCAGAAGCAGCGTGGCCTGTTCCCCGATACAACCTACTGTGCCGGCGTTGTCGGAGTAGCCGCGGGCGTACTCGCTGTCACTTCCGGAGTTGCCGCAGGACCAATCTTCACCGTAGCCAGAATCTTCTCCAGCCGCTGAAAGACTTCCTTGCTATCCACATGCTTGCCGCCTTCGGTCTCGCTTCCAGTAGTCGCAACCTTGAGCGCAAACTCATAGCAAGCCCCGTTTTCGAAGACGTGATAGTACTTCGACGCTTCCTCGCGAGTCCCCTGGGTGGCAAGGGTTTCCGAGGATTGCAGTTCCATGTCGCCAATCATCAGCTTCGAAGGCTGTACGGTGGCTGATGCCGGAGCCTCGGGATCCGCGGGAGTCGCAGGCTTGACATCGGAGAATTTGCCGCACTGCTCCTCCGTCATTGTCTTATTCACGCTAACGTTGAAAAATGCCGCGGCCAGATCGCCGTTAGGGTAGACCGACGTGGGCAAAGTAACGGCTGCGATCGCGACTCCGCCCGGCTGCACGAAGTCCATAGGAACTGAATCAGACGAGATGAGTTGATTCGCCGCATCTCCAGTCTCCAGCGAATCCTTGCGCGGATACCGGAACGAAACGCCGGAAGCCTTGTCCTCATAAGTCGCCGTCACCGGCGCCTTTCGAACAACTTTCTTGTGCACCGGCTGAGCCGCAGCCGGAGCCGCGGGAACGGCTGGTGTCGCAATCGGCGGCAGGGGCTGCGTCATCGCCACCTGATTGCTTGAGTTCGTGGGTTGAGGTTTATCGCTGGAGCATCCGACGGCTACCGAACAAGCCATCAAGAGCGCGGCGAACACCAGCGTGCTGGTGGTTTTATCGACGCTGGTTTTAGCGAGGTTGGTCTTGCCCCACGTAACGGAGTCCAGAGTTGCCGGATTACCGTGAAATGGGGTGGTGCGAAATGTCTTGGTGTTAACTGACAAGTTGCGAAACAGATTGATGCGGTTCATGGTTTGTCACCTCCTGCTGCTATGCAGCGCAAGTGAGATTGCACGGAGCAGGCCAAGCATCGAGCCATTGATTTGACGAGGGTTAGAGCAACGTAAGCCGAAAGCAATCGTGGCGGCCGGTACACGATGTGGACCGCGGGACACGCATCAGAGAATGCACACGGTCCAGC
>JBAUYE010000323.1:0-1521 GCA_049584615.1 Candidatus Sulfotelmatobacter sp. | reverse complement strand
GGAAACAGCCAGGGCACAAACCACCAGCAGTCTATTTTTCATTTGGCACCTCGCAAAACAAGTTAGGACCAGCCCAGGGAACCTGGCGGGATGGTACCTCCACTTGGTCTGTTAGACAAGCTTTGGTTGTATGTGGGAACAGCCCGGTCACATCGTATCCCCCTGACGATGCTCAAGTGCTTGAGCGAAAAGCGACGCCGGCAGATGGAAGGTTTGCTGTGGAGTTGAGGGAGATCGCCGCCGGGACGGTGGGAAAGTGGGAATCGCGTAGCGATTTCCAAGGCGGCGCAGCCGCCATCTTTTCCACCGTCCCTCCGTCGCCGTGCTGCGCTTTAATGCGCAGCCATGGCTGCTGCTTACTTCGATCTGATTCGCGAAATGAAGGACGCCTATAACCATCGTCTGCGGCTGGTCGAAAGTGCCCAGCAACGGGGCATCAAACCGACCGCGCGCTTGTTTGCCACCACCGTGCCGACCGTGCGCAAGTGGTTGCGCCGCTATCGGCAAAAGGGCCCCTCCGGCTTGCTGGCACGTTCTCGTGCCCGTCATCGGCAGCCCCACAAAACGCCCCCGCAACGGGAAGCCGAACTGGTCGAACTCCGTAAAACTCTACCCACCTTCGGGGCCCGCCGTCTGATCCGCGAGTTCGAGCTGCGCATCGGACACCACGCCCTGGAGCGCATTTGGCGTGAGCACGGCCTGCTGCAAAAACGTCGTAGGAAATATCAGCGCAAGCAGGATTTAGCCCACATCAAGGCCCGCTGGGCGCTGTTTCAGCAAATCAGCGCCGACACCAAAGATCTCGACGATATCCCCCGCTACTGGCAGCAGGCCCGGCGCTTCCGTTTGCCCGTGATTCAGTACACCGCCCGGGAGGTCCGTAGCGGCCTGCTGTTTTGGGCCTTCGCGCAGCGCCGCAGCGCAGCGGCCAGCGCCGTGTTCGCCTCCCGCATCCAGCGGCACCTGGATCGCTACGGAGTCTGCTTGCGTGATCTGGTCTGGCAGACCGACAACGGCGGCGAATTCAAAGGCCCGTTTCCGCAAGCGCTGGGCGACAGCCAGCACGTGCGCATTCCGCCCTCGGCCCATACCTATCAGAGCGATGTCGAGACCGTGCACCGACTCGAAGAAGATGAGTTCTTCGATCTGGAAGATTTCGCCGGCCGCGGCGACTTCTTAGCCAAGGCCCTCACCTATCAGCTCTACTTCAATCTGGCGCGACCCAACTCCCACAAGGAAAACCAAACGCCCTGGCAGATCATCGAGCGGCTCGCTCCCCGCTCGTCACTCGATCTCTGCTTGCTTCCACCAGTGTTCTTGGATTACTACCTCAATGACTCAGGGGGATACGATGTGACCGGGCATCCCTAGCGACCGACCGGATAGGACGCGGGGCAATTCACGCTTGCGGCCTGCCTCTCCTCCTAGACCTTGCGTAGCAGGCGCTCGATTGTGGCGAAGAGTTCCGCGGTGCGCAGCGGTTTTGAGACGTAGGCGTCCATCCCGGCATTCAGACACCGC
>JBAUYE010000322.1:0-2234 GCA_049584615.1 Candidatus Sulfotelmatobacter sp. | reverse complement strand
ATGACGCAGTCGGACTAGATGTTCGCACTTGCCGGGCCAAAGCAGCTAGTTACCTTGGTTCCGGCTGGGGGCGTGCAATCCCATTATTTTCAGTAGAAGGCCAAACTATGGTCCCATTCTACCGCTTGCCGCGCGGTGATTCATGCCAAAATGCGTCGCGGAAGCTGACAATTCGTGTCAGTTTGATTCGGGGGTTGCCCATACATATGTGTCCCCGTTGTTCGAACGCTTTTGCAAGCGATTCTTGCAGGGCCGGCCTTTACTTGGACTGAAGTCCGGCCGCCAGCAGACGGCTGATGGCCTTCGCCGCTCCCAGTTGGTTGGGATACAGTTGCAACTCACGCTGGTAGGCGGCGAGCGCCTCGGATGGGCGCGAGGCTTGTTCCAGAGCCGCTCCTAACTCGTAATGATATCCCTCGGCGTCGGGCTGAATGGTTAGCGCTTTGTTCAGAAAATCGATGGCCTGATCGGGGTTGTGCTGAGCGAGGCGGATCTGGGCCAGTCCGAACCAGGCGTTCGCCAGGGTCGGATTTTGTTGCAGGGCAGTTCTGAACCAGCGCTCGGCCTGGGGCAAATCTCCCGACTGTTGATAGGCGAAGCCGGCAAAATCGGCGGCGCGCCAGCCCGGCTTCAATTCATAGGAACGGACGAAATGCGGCGCCGCGTCGCCGTAGCGGTGGCGATCGCTGAGGGCTGATCCATAGTTCAACTGCGCCCACTCGTTTTCTGGAGCCCGGCTTACGGCGCGCGAAAACAGAATCACATCGTTCGCCCAGTATTGTGACTGGATGGTGCTGGCAAACGCGAGGACCATGACGACCGCCGCGGCCAGCAGCCGAAGCAGCTGCAGCTGCGGCCACTCCTTTCTTATCCATTCTTTTCTTAACCAGGAATAGGCGAATCCCACGAGCAGCGCCACTCCGAGCATGCTCATGTAGGTGTAGCGATCGTGAATGAAGTCATCTTCATTCATCAAACGCAGGTTGAGGGTTGGAAGCACGGGCAGGATGAGCCAGGCGAAGGCGGTCCACAGTCGAGGATCGCGGCGGGCAGCGGTGATGGCGAGCGCGGCCAGGGCGAGCACAGCTAGCAGTGTGAGAAGGAATTGTCCGCTGGGGGCTTCGATCAGGCGGAAATCGTAGTGCGGGCTCAGGCCTAGGGGGAGGACTGTCCGGTATAGATTGAAAAGCAGGATCTTTGGAGCGGTCAGGAAAGAGACGCTCAACGGCAACGATGAGGATGAAGGCGACGATCCACGAAGAGCGTAGGACCTGAGACTCAGCCAAAGTGCTGCCGCCAGACCGTAGGTCGAAATTATCGCCAGGGGAAAGTGGCTGGACGGCGGTGACGGCGGCTTATCAGGGGAATTCGAAGAAAGGGAATCGGACCAGAGGGAGCTGGACAGGAGGTCGATCAGAATGATTCCCGGCAGGACTATGCTGACTTCTTTGGTGAGCAACGCGGAAAGGAACAGAAGTCCTGAAAGAACCCACCAACCGACGGCACTGCGCTGCGACGCCACAGCTTTCTTGCAGGTCAAAAAGCTGGCGAAGCAAAAAGCGGCAGCGAGCGGATCGTTCACTGACGAGATCCACGACGCCGACTCCGCCTGCAGAGGATGCAAACCAAAGATGGCGGCGGCCAGGAGGGCTGAGCCAGCGTCCTTCAACAATCGGCTAGCGATGAAGAACGCCAGGGCCGTGGCCGTTGCGTGGGCCAAGACCGATGTGACGTGGAACCCGTGGGGATTGAGGCCGAACAAAGTCTTGTTGATCAGGAACCAGAGCGAAAGGAACGGGCGGTAGAAGCGACCCTGCGACCCCGACATCGATGCCCATAGCTGATGCGTAAACAAGAAGCCCAAGCGGTTCCACTGCAGGTTCGGGTTTTGGGGAATCTGGGGCGGGTCGTCGTACACCCAGCCGAAGCTGAAGGTCGAGGCATAGGTTAACACCACGCCGATCAGCACGCCTGCGAGGGGAAGCAGGTTGGTGCGGGTTGGCGGGGAAGTCGGTTGCTGCGTTGTTGAGGTGGGCACAATTTTACGGTTGCGCGTTCGATTTCAATATGTGGTCCAGCTGACCTTGCCCCAGCTTACAATGATCTCGCACTCAATATGCCTAACCCTCTTGAGTCCCTTCAAATTGATTGCGAGATCGCGCGGGCGTGGACTTTGCCATCTCATCTCTATACCGAGCCGGCTGCCTTTGCGGCCGAGAAGGAGCGGATTTTTG
>JBAUYE010000321.1:0-2900 GCA_049584615.1 Candidatus Sulfotelmatobacter sp. | reverse complement strand
GGCGATAGTTGGCCACGGACTGGTCATAGGCCGCGCGAGCGGCGGCCAGGTTAGCGCGATTCCGACCACCTTCGAAAATCGGCTGCAAAGCATCCGCCCCCACAGACCAGAAGAGGCTCGGAGCATTCAGGAGCGAGCCAAGATCGCGGCTTTGCCATCCGCCCGAGCCACTCAGCGTGATGTGCGGATAGAAGGCCGAACGAGCGATTCCGACTTGCGCATTTTCGTAGGCCATCAGGCGTTCCGCCGTGGAGATGTCCGGCCGGCGTTCCAATTCGTCGGAGGGCACTCCCAGCGGCACCGGCGGGGGCGTGGCATGCAACGGCGCTACGGGCAGGCTGAGGCTGGAAGCTGGCTGGCCCACCAGCACGGCGATGGCGTGTTCATACTGTGCGCGCGATTCCTGTACCAGAGCCAGCTGCGATACTGTGGAGTCAAGCAGCGCGGCCTGCTGCGCCACTTCAAGTCCGCTGGCGATGCCTCCATCGTGGCGATTTTTCACCAGATTCAGGCCTTTTTGCTGGTAGTCGACGGACTCCTGCACCACGTCGAACTCGGCGTCCAGTTCGCGTAGCGTGAAATAGTCGGCGGCGAGTTCAGCAGTCAGCACCAACTGCACGTTCTGTAAGTCGGCGGCCGTAGATTGTAGAGAAGCGTTGGCTGCTTCCACGGTGTGCCGCACGCGCCCGAAAAGGTCGGCCTCATAACTGAGAGAAAACGGAATGGTGAAGACGTTCTGGGTGTAAGAAGTATCCTGCGAATTAATAGTGATGGGCTGCGGCACACCCGGAACGCTGACGATGCCCGGGCCTGCGCCATTCAACGGACGGTTGGCGCCCGCACGCTCCCGCAACGCGCTGGGATCGGCCGAAAGCTGTGGGAACATCCCGGCAGTGGCTACGCGCGCCAACGAGCGCGCCTGGTCTAAGCGGTCGCGCGCGGCCACCAGCGACTGGTTGGCCTGGAGCAATTGTTGTTCGTATGTATTGAGCGCCGGGTCGTTGTAGATTTGCCACCACGCGCCTTTAGGAATCGCATCTTTGGGCGCGGCTTGCTGCCAGGGAGGTTGTGTCTTCCACGCATCCGGCGCTGGGGCTGGAGCGGCGGGCCGGCTGTAACGCGGACCGACGGTGCATCCCGTAGCAACACCGAGCACCGCAAGAGCGGCTGAGATGGCGACTCGCTTCACGATCCGCTGCCTTTCTGCTGGCCCGACGGCGAGGATTGAGCGGGCTTCTGCGCCACGATCACCTGTTGCCCCTCTTCGAGCGAATCTGCGGGATTGATCACGACCTGGTCGGCGGTAGAAACTCCTCCGAGAATCTCCAGCGTCGTGCCGTAGTCGCGTCCGATGTTGATGGGACGCAACTGCACCTTGCCGTCAGGACCAACAACGGCGAGGCGCGGACCTTCGGCGCGGAACAGCATTGCATTCACGGGAACCGTAACCTTGTTTACGCCGGAGCCGACCGCGAAGTGCACTTCGCCGAACGAGCCGGGTAATAGACGGCCATCCTTATTCGGTACATCAACCTCTGTCAGCAGAGTGCGCGTAGATGGATCAATAGCTTCCGCCGTGCGCACCACCTTGCCGAAGAATTTCTGGCCGGGAAACTCCTGCAACGTAACAGCGGTCTTGGCGCCAATCTTGATAAACGGCGAGTACGCTTGTGGCACGCTCGTATAAACCCGCAAGGGATCGACGCGTGCCATGCGAAACAGTTCGGTGCCCACAGTACCCGAGCCAGCGTTGATCAGCGCGCCGGGGTCGACGTTACGGCGTGTGAGCACGCCGGTGAATGGCGCATAGACGTCCTTAAAGCCCTCCAACTGCTCGAGACGCCGGACATTCGCCTCAGCGGCAGCCAGGTTGGCCTGGCTCTGCTTGTATCCGCTCGCGTATTGATCCGCCTCCTGCGCCGAGACGGAATCGGTTTTCAGGAGGTTAGCCCAGCGGTCGGTGGTAATTTTGGCGATATCCATCTGCGCCACAATTTGCTGACGCGTGGCGCGAGCCTGGTTCAGTTCCTGATCCACCTCAGGCGTGTCGATTTTCGCTAGCAACTCGCCTTTAGTGACTTGGCTGCCAATATCCTTGTACCAGTGCAAAAGGTAGCCGTTGGTTCGGGCATAAATGGGAGACTCAACATAGGCCAGCAGAGAGCCGGGTAGAACCAGATCTTCATCGGGCTTTTCCGATTGTGGGTAAACCACGGCGACGGTTGGTACGGTCTCGCGCTCTGTCTCCTTGGCCAAAGCGCGCTCGTGGGTTACGTGGTCCCAGAGAGTGAGTGCGCCCGCCAGCAGCAGTACGAGCAACGCGACGCCCACCACCGTCAGAGCTTTACGCGGCGGTGCGGGCGGAACGTCGGGCGGTTTCTGGATCGCCGGAGGTTGGTGCCGGGCGTGCTGCTGGATCGCGGCGATTTCCTCGTCGCGCTGGGCCTGTGCGCTCAGCGCGTGATGCTCCTCGCTTTGCACCGGCTGCTGCGGAGTCGCGGCGTTACTCTGCCCGGCTCGCGTTGCATCCGGCTTAGGTTCATTCTCTGCGCTCATGCTCGACTCCGATTCACTATTTGAGCCACTCCCAATTACGCTAACTCCTGGCGCGCCCGCTTGGCTTCCCGGCGGCTGTGGAAAATGGCGAACACGCTAGGTACAAAAAATAAAGTGGCGACCGTGGCAAACAGCAGTCCACCGATTACGGCGCGGCCCAGCGGCGCGTTCTGCTCGCCGCCTTCGCCGAAGCCCAGCGCCATGGGAACCATTCCAATGATCATAGCCAGCGCGGTCATCAGCACGGGCCGCATACGGGTGTATCCGGCAGCGACAGCAGCCTGAGCGGCGGGAATACCTTCGTCCAACTGCTCGCGCGCAAAGCTGACCATCAGGATGGAATT
>JBAUYE010000320.1:0-1921 GCA_049584615.1 Candidatus Sulfotelmatobacter sp. | reverse complement strand
CGAGGGCGCGTCGGTCGAACTGGTAGCCGAGCTGTTCGCAGCGAATGGCGAGGGCGTGACGGCCGGAGTGCTTGCCGAGCACGAGTTTGGAATCGGGCACGCCGACGGATTGCGGCGTCATGATTTCGTAGGTCAACGGATTCTTGAGAACGCCGTCCTGGTGGATTCCGGCTTCGTGAGCGAAGGCGTTGCGTCCGATGATGGCCTTGTTGGGCTGCACAGGCACGCCAGTGATCTCGCTGAGCAACTGGCTGGCGGGAAACAGGTGTTCGGCGGCGATGGCCGTCTCGTAAGGATAGCGATCGCGGCGAACCCGCATGGCCATGACGATCTCTTCGAGCGACGCGTTGCCGGCACGCTCGCCGATGCCATTGATGGTGCACTCGACCTGGCGGGCTCCGGCGGCGATGGCGGCCATGGTGTTGGCGACGGCCATGCCTAGATCGTTGTGGCAGTGGGCGGAGATAGTGACGTTGTCGATTCCCTTGACGCGGCGGCGGATGGTTGCGATCAGGTCGCCGAACTCGGCGGGCACGGTGAACCCGACAGTGTCGGGGATATTTAGCGTGGTGGCGCCGGCTGCGACGACTGCGTCGAGTACTTGGCAGAGGAATTCGGGGTCCGTGCGCGTGGCGTCTTCGGGCGAAAATTCGACGTCAGGGCAGAGCGACCGGGCGAAAGCTACAGCTTCGCGGGCTTGCGTGAGGCACTCGTCGCGCGTGATGCGCAGTTTGTACTTCAGGTGAATGTCAGAAGTCGCTAAGAAAACATGGATGCGCGGGCGGGCGGCGTCTTGCAAAGCTTCCCAGGCGCGCTCGATATCGGGGCGGCAGGCGCGACACAAGCCCGCAATGATGGGACGGCGAATGACGGCGGCTATGGCCTTCACAGCTTCAAAGTCGCCGTCGGAGGCAATGGGAAATCCGGCTTCGATCACGTCGACACCGAGACGGTCGAGTTGGTGCGCCAGGCGCAATTTTTCCTGGTGGTTCATGCTGCAACCCGGCGACTGTTCTCCGTCGCGCAGGGTGGTGTCGAAGACTCTGATGTTGACCTGGTCTGTGGCCATGGGCTTCGTTATGCCGCTGTGACTCTTTATGGTACGGGGAAATCAGATTGAAGCAAAACTTATAATTCTTCAGTCATCATTAGCCATCCTTCTATGATAAGATTTTCTAATGATTGCTGAAGTCAACATAAGGAGTTGGTAAATGGAGCTTTCGCAGCTGGAAGTCTTTCTGGCGGTAGCGCGCGAGCACCGGTTTTCGCGGGCGGCGGAGAAGCTGCACCGCACCCAGTCGGCGGTGAGCCAGACCATCCGCAAGCTGGAGGATGAACTGGGCGAGGCTCTGCTCGACCGCTCTTCGCGGGAAGGCGTTCTGACTGACGCCGGGCAGGTGCTCTATGAATATGCCGAGAAACTATTGAACCTGCGCCACGACGCGCATGAATCTCTGGCTTCTTTGCGGGAGTTGCAGAAGGGCAAACTGGTGATCGCGGCGAATGAATTCACGGCGCTTTACCTGCTGCCGGTGCTAGCGGAATTCCGGCGGCGGCATCCCATGATCAAGATAACGGTGCAGCGGGCCCTGGGCAGCCGCATTCCGGACGATGTGTTGCAGCACAGCGCGGAGCTGGGCGTGTTGTCGTACAAGCCAGAGGAGCCGCGGCTGCACTCGGTGGTGACTTATCTGGACGAACTGGTGCTGGTGGTGCCGCCGAAGCATCCGCTGGCCTCGGCGCGGGAGGTGAGCATCCGGCAGCTGGGGGCGGAATCATTTGTGGCGCATATTGTTTCGTCGCCCTACCGCGAAAAAGTTCTGCAGACATTCGAAAAACACAAAACGCCGCTGCACATGGGGCTTGAACTGCCGACGCTGCAGGCGATCAAACAATTCGTGGCTATGGGAAATGGAGTGGC
>JBAUYE010000319.1:0-8344 GCA_049584615.1 Candidatus Sulfotelmatobacter sp. | reverse complement strand
GGGGACGACTATCGCGTTGTGCGTACGTGCGTTAAGTGCTTTTATTTCAGCGTCTAACGGGGAATGTGTTTTTCCACTTGACGCCGCCCCCCGCATTTTGTAGCATCGTAGCAACAAGTCCACTCTTCCGGTCGATCGGGGGAGGGGACCTGAATTTCATGCAGAGTGGCTGAGGGACGAGCCCTGTGACGCCACGGCAACCGGATCGGGATCATATATCTCGACCGCCAGGTGCCAACTCCCGCCCGGAAACGGGGAACATGAGATTCGGATGCGAGCTTCATTTCTATTTGCATTCCGATACCTCTTTTCCTCATTTCCTGGAAAAGAGGCTTTGTATTTTAGGCCATCTTTTCCCGGCTCGTCCCCAGCTATTCGCTGAACGCAAAGAAAGCGAGTAGCCCGATGTCGAACAACGATGCTTACGAACTGCGCTGCCGGGAATGCGGCCGAAGCTGGGGAAACCAGCCCCGCTCCATCTGCGACGAGTGTTTCTCCCCTCTCGAAATTACCTACGACTATGACGCCATCCGCGCCTCTATCGCCCAGGGAGCTTTCGGCCGCGAGCGCATCGCGCAACGGCCGCCGAACATGTGGCGCTATGCCGAATTGCTGCCGCTGCCCGCGGGCTTTGAGCCGCGGCTGCCGGTGGGGTTCACGCCTCTGTTCCAGGCGCCGCATCTGGCCAAGCGGCTTGCCGACGACCGGGACGCCAGCAGCAGCGAAGCAAAGACCGCCACGCGGAATCTTTACCTCAAGAACGACGCCGTCTGCCTGCCTACACTGAGCTTCAAAGATCGCGTTGTGGCCGTGGCGCTCGCTCAGGCACAGGCGTTCGGCTTCGATACCGTCGCGTGTTCTTCGACCGGAAACCTGGCCAATGCTGTCGCGGCGCACGCGGCACGCCTCGGACTGAAGGCCTGGATCTTCATCCCATCCGATCTTGAGCCGGCAAAGATTCTCGGCACACAAGTTTTCGGAGCAAACGTGGTGCGCATCGCCGGCAACTACGACCAGGTAAACCGTTTGTGCTCGCAGATCGCCGAAGATCGCCGCTGGGGTTTCGTCAACGTAAACCTGCGTCCCTATTACGCCGAGGGATCGAAGACCGTGGGCTTTGAAATTGCCGAACAACTGGGATGGCGTTTGCCCGACAACGTAGTCGTTCCAATGGCCGGCGGGTCGCTGATCACGAAGATCAAGAAGGCGTTCGACGAGCTGATCAAGCTCGAGTTGGTTGAGGAGAAGCCGGTGAAATTCTTCGGCGCCCAGGCTACCGGATGCTCTCCGATTTCAACCGCCGTGAAGACCGGCAGCGCAGAGATCGATCCGCAGAAACCGGCGACCATCGCGCGTTCGCTCGCCATCGGCAATCCCGCCGACGGCCATTATGCTATCAAAACCATCAAGCAGAGCGGGGGATGGAGCGAAGATGTGAGCGATCCTGAAGTGATCGATTCGATCCGCCTGCTGGCGGAAACCGAAGGCATCTTCACCGAAACCGCCGGCGGCGTCACTGTAGGTACGGCTGGCAAGCTCTATCGTCAGGACCGCATCCTCCCCGAGGAAACGACCGTGCTGTGCATTACCGGCAACGGCTTGAAGACCACCGATGTTCTGGCTGGTGTTTACGAGATCGAGCGGCCGATCGCGCCGAAGCTGGCTGAGTTCGAGAAGTATCTGAACGAAACGCTCGACACCGTCGAGGTCGCGAAAGAAGGGGTGGCTACGGTCGGCGTTTAGGAACGGAGGCCTAAGATGGCGATCACCGTGCAAATTCCAACTGCTCTGCGGCGGCACACGGCGGGCGTTGGCTCGATCGCGTGCGCCGCCACGAACCTGGGAGAGCTGTTCTCCGTACTGGATGAGAAGTTTCCGGAACTGAAACCTCACCTGCGCGACGAGGCCGGCCAGGTGCGGCGCTTTCTGAACATTTACGTGAACGAGGAAGACATCCGCTTCCTCGGTGGACCAGCTTATATCTTCACCGATGGGGATGAAGTGCTGCTGGTGCCGTCAATCGCCGGTGGAGCGAGATGAAGTTCAGGCCCTGGCCCAGTTCGGCTAATGGCTACGCGTTGTGACTATGTTGATCTGTTCTATCCTGCCTGGACCTGCTCGACGAGTGGTCTGAGCCTGCGCGACGGTTCCACTTTCGTTCGCATTCGATGGCGTAAAGGCCACGCCGTCATTTACCTGCGCGCAATCCATGCGCAGCGTGCCGTTATCGTTGAACACCAATCCATAGAAGCGCAACGTGCTGCCGGCGGCAAGAGGCTGCGAATTCAGCATCTGGGTGTTGCTGTCGACGTAGACCTGGACCTCGCCGGGATTGATCTCAGGGTTCGTTTGATTGGGCTGCACAGCGAGCGCCGGAAACAGATCGTAAGACGCGAGCGAGATCGCGTAAACGGTGAAGTTGCCGCTTTGCGACGACGCTGTGACCGTACCGTCGATGGTTTGCGGCATGAGGGTCATCGTGTTGACGACCGGGTACGGTCCGTTAAAGGGCAGGGTGGTTGTTGAAATATACACCTCTTGGCCTGGAACCATATTTGAGCGACTGAAACTGGGCACGAAGGACAAGCTTCCCAGGTTCGTAATCTGACCGGAGATCTGAAAGGCTGCACTCCCGTAGTCAAATGGCGCACCCTCGCCGGTCGGATAGCCAGGAATACCAGCGCCCTGCATCTCGCGAGCGTGCATGAAAAATGCTGACACCGAAGGCGTCACTTCCATGAGCGGGCCGCGAAATACATATACGGCAGAGGGATCCTCCACCGCAATCCGCGTCGCGAGCAGAGAACCATCGGATTGGATCGCGCCATCCATATTTACGAACGTGCCCACCGTCAGGGCGGAAAGGCCGCTAATCCCCTGATACACGGTGTTGCTGTCGGACTGAACAGAAACTGGCTGCCCTGGCAGCGCAGGCACGTAGTTGGGTATCGAAAACGTGAGGCTGTTGCCGCCCGAGCTGACGGCTGTGACTTCTCCATCGATTCCCATCACCTTGCCATTGGCCGAATTCGTCGGTGACGCGGCCAAAGTGAGGGGCGTAAGACTGAAGATCGGCGCGGCCGAAAAGCCGTAGAATCCGTCGACGCTCACGCAGTCCCCTATTGTCGCTGACTGCGATACCAACAGGTCGAGCGAGAGGGCCATACTTGTGCTCGTCATGGTGAGAGGCGATGGGAAGTTTACAGTCGCCGTTGGAGGGAAGAGGCTGTATGTGGCCGAACTCAGGGTCTGTTCTCCATCGAGTTGACCAAGGGCGATGCAAACAAAAGCGCCGCCGCCGAGCGCGACGGTTGCGCTTGTATAGATGTCCTGTGGGATCGTCGCAGTCAGCAGCGGTTGAGCCGTGCCGTTCAGATGCATGAATTCCGCACCGAGCCCTGACGTAGACGATGACTCCAGAGTAACCGTCTTTCCCGACTGGCTGGTGAGAGTGATGCTTTGGAAGCCGAGGTCAAACTCTGCCAGCTGATCGTTGGCTGTGCTGGTCGCCACCATCGTCACAGATGTATTGCCGCTGAGGGCTGGGCTAGGCATGCTTCCGGTACCACAACCCGTGGTCAACAGAGCCGCCGCGATAATCAATGGGAAGGAAATAGCTGCTGGCGGGGAGACGAAGAGGCCAAGCGCATAAATACCTCCGGCTGGCACTTCGAGGGCAGAGCCTACGTCCTAGATGCCCCTGCTGCGTGGGCCAGGATTCATTGCGCAACATCAGCATCGGCAGCATAGCACGGAAATCATTAGCAAATTCATAGATTTGTAGCCCTTTGGTAAAGGTTTGTCAGAAGTAACTTGCGTCAGCATCGGCACTGTGTATAATCTAACTAACTGGTTAATTAATCATGAGTCAGGCTCATCGAGAAGAATTTCGCCGTCGCCGACTGGAACTCCGCGATCTCCGCAAACAGTTGCGCGAGCGCAGGCACGGGTCTCGTCCTCTGGGCTCCCGCGGGCAACCAGAGGAGAGCCGTGCGGCCATCCTGCACGCCGCCGCGAAGGAGTTCTCTGAGCTCGGCATTGCCGGAGCGCGCACCGACGCCATTGCCCGCGAGGCACGAGTCAACAAAGCCCTGCTCTATTACTACTTCAAGGACAAGGAAACGCTTTACGGCGCAGTCCTCGACGATGCCTTCTCGGGAATGCGGTCAAGAGTTTTCCAGGTGCTCGACAGCGACCTGCCGCCGCGAGAAAAGATTATGGCCTACGTGGGCGCGTATTTCGACTTCATAGCCTCGAGCCAGATCTATCCCAAGCTGATGCAGCGCGAGATGATGCGGGCGCGCGAAGGCCGCTCGGAGCACATCGACAGACTGGTCAAGACTTATTTCCAGCCCATCTACCAGCGGGTAGGCGAGTTGTTGAACAAGGGAATCGCGGAAGGCGAGTTTCGCAGAGTCGATCCCATACACTTCATCCCTTCCATGGTGGCGATGATCATTTTCTATTTCAGCAGCGCCCCGGTCATGCGGCGGATCGTGCATTTCAATCCGCTGACGCCTCGGCGCATTGCCGAGCGGCGGGCCGCCGTTCTCGATTTTATTTCCGCTGCGCTGTTTCAACCCCGCGGCAGTGCGGGTTCAGCGGTTCGCAACTCAGGAGTCAGCCGATGAGCGCTCGTAATCGATTTTTTATTCTGCTCGGCATCATCTTCGTGATTGCCGCCATTTACTATGGCTTTTCCGTCGACCATTCCAAAGACCTGGTGCTGATCGGCACCGTCGATGCCAATCAGGTGATTGTCAGCGCGCAGGTGGAAGGGCGAATCCAGCAGCTGCTGGTGGATGAAGGCACACCGGTAAAGGCCGGGGACTTGATCGCCGTGCTTGATCCCTCAGAGTTGCAGACGCAGGAAGCCGCCGCTGCCGCAAACATCGCAAGCATGCAGCACAAGGTTTCCGAGATGCAGCACACGGAAGAATCCACGTCAGGGTCGACGTCGAGCGACGTGGCGAATGCCCAGGCCAAGCTTTCATCCGCCAAAGCGCAGCTCTTGCAGGCGAAGGCAACGCTCGATCGCACAGAGAGCGACAGCCGGCGCACCATCGAACTGGCCAAAGTCGGGGTCACCTCAGATCAGGATCGCGTGCAGGCCGAAACCAACCTGGAGGCGGCACGGGCTGCCGTTCAGGCGCAGCGGGATTTGGTGAATGCGGCGGAAGCCGACTTAACCTCCGCCATCGCGCGCACGCAGCAAGCGAATGCGGCAAAGAGCACAGTGCGATCGACCGAGGCCGATCTCAAGAATGCCATCGCGCAGAAAAATCAAGCCGCTGTGCGGCTCGGCTACACCAATGTCTATGCGCCCGTGACCGGCACAGTTTCGGTGCGCGCGGCGCGGCAGGGAGAAGTGGTCAACATCGGTGCGCCTATCGTGACCATCGTCGATTTGACTGACACCTGGGCGCGAGTGGCGATCCCGGAAACCTACGCCGACCACATCGGCTACGGCGATGTGCTGCGCATCCGGCTGCCCGGCGGAACGATCACCAGCGGCAAGGTTTTTTTCAAAGGCCCGGAAGGCGACTTCGCCACCCAGCGCGATGTGAGCCGGCGTAAGCGAGATATCCGGACCATCGTTTTGAAAGTCCGATTGGATAATCCTAAAGGCGCCTATGTGCCGGGAATGACGGCCGAAGTGTTGGTTTCACCCGACCAGTTGAAAGGGAACAATCCCCAGAGCACGGCGGCAGCGGGGCAGCAATAATGCCCGAAACCTATGCCATCGCGGTCGAGCACATCGTCAAGAAGTACGGTGACTTCACCGCCGTCGACGATATTTCATTCAACGTAAGCGACGGTGAAATCTTCGGCCTGCTGGGCCCGAACGGCGCTGGGAAGTCGACGCTGATCCGGATGATGACCACGCTGATTCCTATCACTGGCGGGATCGCGCGGATTGCCGGTCACGATGTTGCGAAAGATCCGGATGCGGTGCGGCGGACGATTGGAGTGATACCCCAGGCGTTGACCAGCGATCTCGATCTCACTGTCGAAGAGAATCTGAACATTTACGCCAAACTTTACGACGTGCCTGCGAAAGAAAGAAAACGCTCGATCGACGAACTGCTGGGGCTGGTGGATCTTACCAAGTGGCGCGACGCGCAGACCAAGACGCTCTCCGGGGGCATGCGGCGCAGGCTGGAGATTGCGCGCGGTCTGGTGCATCACCCCAAAATCTTTTTCCTCGACGAACCCACGACTGGACTCGACCCAGTCTCGCGCGTGGCTGTATGGGAGATGCTGGGCAACATCAAGAACCAGCGCCAACTGACGATCCTGATCACCACGCATTACATGGATGAAGCCGACCGGCTCTGCGACCGCATCGCCATCGTCGATCACGGCAAGCTCGTCGCGCTCGATACGCCCATGGCACTGAAAGCGAGCGTGCCGGGGTCGAACGTGATCGAAGCCCAGTTCGAGAACCCTCCGGACGATTGGGAGCAGCGCCTGCATACGATGGATGACGTCACATCAGTACAGTCTGAAGGCGCTGGCATGTATCGCATCCTTACGGGCAACGGATCACGAACTACGACGGAACTCGTCGAAATGGCGGTCGAAGCCGGAGTTGCAGTGAAATCGCTCTCGGTACAGAACACTACGCTGGACGACGTGTTTGTGCATTACACCGGCAGGCAGCTGCGCGACGAACTGCAGAAGGCGTACGCCTTCGTGATGCCACAGCGGCCGGGGCTGCAGCCGTGAGCTGCTCGACATTGAATTTATGAATCGAATGATGGCCATTGTCGAGCGCGAGATGCGCAAGTTCTTTCGTTCCCCGGCGCTGATGCTGGCGTCCATGATTTTTCCCCTGGTGCAACTCGTAATCCTGGGCAACGCGTTTGGCGGGAAAATTCGCGACGCCCGGCTGGCCGTGGTCGATGAGGACGGCGGCCCGCAAGCATTGCGGATTCGTGAAGCTTTCGACTCCGTCCGCGCGAACATTCGCACGTTCGTCCCCGTCTACTATGACAACGAGAAAAAGGCGATGGAAGACGTCCGCAACGGCAAACTGGACGGCGCCGTGATCATTCCGCCGCAGTTCTCGCGGCGCGTTTACGAGGATAACCATCCTCAAGTTGCTGTGGTGGTGGACAACAGCGACAACTTCATGAGTTCCGCATTGGAGTCGGAACTGACCGACCTGGTCAGCTCACTGAATCAACCGACGGTCGAGCCGCGCATCCTGCAACAGACCGCACTTGAGATTGTCGAACTCTATCCGTATATCGAATACATGAAATATCTGCTGCCCGGCTCCCTGGCACTGGCGATGTTCGTCTCCGTGATGATCGGCGGAGGCATGCTGTACATCGACGACAAGGCGCGCGGCGTCCATGAAGGCTATCTGGTCACGCCGATCACCAAGCTTGAACTCGTGCTGGGGCTCAACCTGGCGGGTGCCATCAAGGCGGTGATGACGGGCGTGATCATTTGCGTGATCGGTTCGCTGATGGCAGGCGTGAGTACGATTTTCAATCCGCTCACCATGCTGGGATTGTTGGTGATGATCATCCTGACTTCGCTGGGCTTCAACACCATGATGTTTCTGCTGATGGTACGCATCGAAGACCCGCTGGTGCCGCGCGCGATGTTCGGCATTTTGAATACACTGCTGTTCTTTCCCAGCGGTGCAATCTATCCCATCCAGGCATTTCCGCCGTGGTTGCGCGTGATTGCCAAGGTTGATCCCTTTACCTACGCGGTTGACGGCTTCAAGTGTCTGCTGCTCAAAGAGACAACACTGGCGGCAGTCTGGGGCGACATGCTGTACCTGACAATCTTCGCGACCATTACCCTGGGGATCGCGATTCCGCTGTTCAAGCGCACGCTGTAGAAAAATTGAGTGATTGAGCGATCGGGTGATTGAACAATTCCCTGCGGTTGACAGTGCTCCTGTAGGGCGCGGTTTTGAGCCTTTCAATTGCCTAATCACTCAATCGCCCATTAACTCAATCTTCGCTGGAACCTTTGACTTGTCACAGGTGTCCGGTATTCTAGAGAGTGATGACGCTGCTGGACGCGAAAGAATACCATCCCGAAAAAGAGCGGAAGAAAAGAATCCGGATTATTTCGGCGATCGTTCTGATTCTGATTTTGGCGCTGGTCGGCTGGTTCAATCGCTTCTGGCCCCAGAAGCGCGTTGCTGACAAATTCTTTTCTTCGCTGCAAAAGCAAGATTTCGAAACAGCCTACGGTCTCTACTTTGCCGATCCCGCCTGGAAGCAGCATCCGCAGAATCACAAGCAGTATCCGTTCAACGAGTTCTGGCAAGATTGGGGACCGGGCGGCGAGTGGGGCAACGTTAAGAGCTATCAGA
>JBAUYE010000318.1:0-14755 GCA_049584615.1 Candidatus Sulfotelmatobacter sp. | reverse complement strand
GATTCCCGCACCATCGGTTTTCGTGAAGCCCGGTTTACCGAACACGGTTTCGAGCTGAACGGCAAGGTCATCAAGCTGCGCGGACTCGACCGTCATCAAACCTTCCCTTTTGTGGGTCAGGCTATGGCTGGACGCGCGCAGAAGCGAGATGCACAGATCCTCCGCAAGAGTTTCAAATGCAACATCGTGCGCACCTCGCACTATCCTCAGTCGCGGCATTTTCTGGATGCCTGCGACGAATTCGGCCTTTTGGTGCTGGAGGAAATTCCGGGCTGGCAGCATATCGGCGACGCAGCCTGGAAAGATATTTCCGTGGACAACGTCCGCCGCATGATTCGCCGCGATTGGAACCACCCTTCGATCATTCTATGGGGAGTACGCATCAACGAATCCCGTGATGATCACGACTTCTACACTCGAACCAATGCACTGGCGCATCAGTTGGATCCGACGCGGCAAACCGGAGGCGTTCGAAACTTCGAGCAATCGGAACTTCTCGAAGATGTATTTACGATCAACGATTTTGGCTTTCCGCTCAGAAAACCTAACCACCCTCTCTACTTGAACACGGAATTCATTGGGCATACTTATCCAACCAAGAGCTTCGACAATACGGAAAGGCTTACGGAGCACACTCTGAGGCATGCGCGGGTACACAACCAATTGGCGTCGAATCCGCAGTATGCGGGCGGACTGGGCTGGTGCGCCTTCGATTACAACACGCATTATGATTTCGGTTCGGGCGACCGGATTTGTTACCACGGCGTAGCCGACATTTTTCGCGAGCCCAAGCCGGCCGCAGGCTTCTACAAGTCGCAGTGCGACCCGGAGGAAGAAATCGTGGTTGAGCCCGCGTTCCGCTGGGCACCTGGAGACGAATCGATAGGATTCAGCAAAGCTGTGGTCTGCTCCAATTGCGAGCATCTGAAGTTTTACGTCGGTGACAAACTGATCGCCGAGGCCGATCCCGACCGGACCGGGTTCGGAAACCTGCTCCATCCGCCTTTTGTTCTTCACTTGCAGCCATTCCACCACGCCTGGGGAGATTTGCGGATCGAGGGCTACATTCACGGCAAGCAAGTGATTGTGAAGCGTTACTCGGGCAAAGGGATTGACCAGCAATTCTCTCTTTTGCCGGATGACAACACACTTCTGTCCGATGGCGCCGATACAACGCGTGTGGTGTTGCGCGTCACTGATGAATTTGGAGCGATCCGTTCTTTGGCCAGCGGTGCGATCCAGTTGGAGATTGAGGGTCCAGCGGAAATTATCGGCGACAATCCTTTTGCGCTGGTGGGTGGGACTGGTGCTGTGTGGGTGCGAGCGAAAGAGGAGGCTGGGAGAGTGCGGCTGACGGCGTCGCATCCCGTGCTCGGCAGGCGGCAGGTGGAGTTCGAGATTATGGCCGCACCGGCCGAGGCAGTGTAGACAGTCATCTTGTTCGATCAGAGTGGTTGGTGATTCTTTAAAAGTCGTATGAATTTCGCCATGAGGAATCGTCTTTGTGTCTATCTGTTCGCCGTGTGGCCGTTGCTGATCGCATCTGGAATGCTGGCTCAAACAGGTCCCGCACTGCAGCCGTTTACGATTGACCATCGCAAAGCGGTGCTAGCGCGCTCGCCGGTGGATGTCTCGTTCCTTCTTGATGCGCCTGCGGGGAAACATGGCTTCGTTCGGGCACAGGGAGCGCATCTTGTAACTGAAGACGGGAAGCGCATCCGTTTCTGGGGAGTGAATATCACCGACTGGAGCAAGGGCTCGGTAATGGTTCCCTCGAAGGAGGATGCTCCGCTCTGGGCGGCGACGTTGGCTCGGTTTGGAGTGAATTGTGTACGGTTCCAATTTCTCGACCTGCCTACGCCACGGGGATTGATCGATGGGAAACGCGATGACACTCGCGCGCTCGATCCCGAGGCATTTGACCGCGAGGACTTTTTTATCGCCGAACTGGAGAAGCACGGGATCTACATCAACTTCAATCTTCTGGTAGGCCGCCCATTCAAGGCGGGCGACGGGGTGCAGGACTATCAGAAAATCCGCGAGGGCGCGAAAGGAATTAGCCTTTACGATCCTCGGATCATCGAACTGCAGAAGGAGTACGCGAGGGAACTGCTAGCACATTCCAATCCCTACACAAAATTGGAATATCGCAACGATCCAGCCGTTGCCATGGTCGAAATCAATAACGAGAATGCGCTTTGGGTCGGCGCACATGGGCCCACGCCATACTACGATCGCGAACTTGCCGATCTTTACAATGCCTGGCTCAAGAAAAACCTAAGCGCTGAAGATCTGAAGAAGCTGAGAGAAACCGCCGGAGTCGCCGGGGATGACCCAGTCCCGCTCCTGCAGGGCAGGAACCAGATCGAGACGGCTCCGAAGGATCGATTTTATGCCGAATCCAGGTTTTTCCTCGACACCCAGCGCGGTTACTGGGAAAACATGCGCGATTACCTGACGAAAACACTGGGCGTGAAGTCGCTGATTATGACCACGGCCGATCACGGCCATACCAGCAGCGGATATCCCTTATTGCTGGCGACGGCATCGTTCGACACGAACGATGGCCACACTTATTGGCAGCACGATTGGGAAAACAAAATCAAGGCGCCGATGGTGAATGATCCGTACAACTCGACCGTTGTTGAGCTTTCCCGCACGGCAGTTGCTGGCAAACCTTACACTGTCAGCGAAGTGAATAATCCATTTCCGAATGATTGGGACAGCGAGGGTATTCCGATTCTCGCGGCTTACGGCGACTTCCAGGATTGGGATGCCATCATTTTGTACACCTTTGAGCCAAAAGCGTCGTCCGACTGGAAACCCTATATTGGAGACGCGTTCGACATTTCGCTGGATCCGGTGAAAATGCCGCAACTTGCCGCCGGAGCCCTGATGTTTCTGCGCGAAGATGTTAGCCCCGCCAAGTCCACCGTTTTGCGCTCCTACACACGGGAGCAGGTCTTCGACAGTGCGCTCCTGATACCGGCGACGGATCGTCCTTACTTCACGCCTGGATTCCCGCTCGCAGTTCCGCTGGAACATGGCTCGCGCATCTTGTCATTTGACGGCGCGTCGGTTCCGACTCTTACGCCACCCAAGGTCACGAATCCGATTGTCTCCGATACCAACGAGTTGGCGTGGTACAACTCGTCGGCCATGACCGGGCTGGTAACGGTGGACACCCCTCGGTCGCAAGCTCTGATTGGATTTGTGAAAGCGAACGGCAGATTCGTCAGCAATCTGTCGGCGGAGGTGGAGAACCGATTCTGCACGATTGCAATTACGTCTCTTGAAATGGAGCCGATTTCTCGCGCTTCCAGGTTGCTGTTGACGCTCGGCGCGCGCGTAGAAAACAGCGGTATGCGGTGGAACGACCGGCGCAGCAACCTTGCTGAATGGGGTGGGTCGCCGACGCTGATTGAGCCCGTCGTTGGTCGGATTACGCTGCGGAGTCTGGATCGTGCCAAAGCTGTTTCCGCGCAACCGCTGGACGGGTCGGGACAGCCCATGGGGGACGCGATCGCCGCAGAGAAGAAAAAGGAAGGATGGGAGATTCCGTTAGGTAAAGTCGTCACAACCTGGTACGAAGTGACGGTCACGCATTAAAGGCGCAGGTGTTGGCAATCTACTTTTGTTCCAATACCGCTTTGGTCGCGCCCGTTGAAATGCCGCCATCTACCAGCAGAGTCTGCCCGGTGACGTAGCGACTGGACTCCGCCGCCAGGAAAACCACGGCCGCATCGAGATCGCGAAGCTCTCCTGGCCTTTTCACTGGAATCCTGTCCCGGAGATATTCCACCCATTCTTCGTTCTCGTACAGCACTTTGTTCTGGTCCGTGTGGAACCAGCCGGGTGCCAGACAATTCACAGTAATACCGTGCTCACCCCAGTCATCCGCCAGGCTCATGGTCAACTGGCGGATGCCTCCGCGACTGGCGCCGTAAGGACCGAGGCCGGCATAACCGGCAACGCTGGTCACGGAGCCTATATTGATGATCCGTCCATAACGCCGCGGAATCATGTGGCGCGCAACTTCCTGAGCAACGAAGAAGCTTCCGCGGAGGTTAGTATCGAGTATCAGGTTCCAGTCGTCCCAAGTGACATCCAGCGCAGGTTTGCGGACGTTGCAGCCGGCATTGTTCACCAGAATATCGAGTCGGCCGTAGAAGGTCTGTGCCGCCGTCACCATACGCTTGATGCTCTCCAGGTCGCGCACATCGAGTACGAGTGAAAGGACGCGGCGACCAGTGGCTTTGATCGCAGCTTCGGAAGCAGACAGATGGCTTGATTCGCGGCTGGTGATTACGAGGTCGGCTCCCGCCTTCGCCAGGACGCGGGCCATGTGTTGCCCCAATCCGCGGCTCGAACCGGTGACGATTGCAACTTGTCCGCTCAGATCGAAAAGTTCGGCGCTCATAAATAGTTTGAGCCAGAATAATTTGAAGTGGAATCAACCATCTGTTTCAACCTCGCCAGGAGTGAGGATCACTTTTATCAGGTTCGGTTCGCGGGAATACAAACGTTCGAACCATTGTGGCCCTTCTTGGAGTGGAACGACCGCAGTGATCAGCGGTTTGACCTGTATTTTTCCGCTGGCAACCAGGTCGATGGCTTGTGGATATTCTCCGGCGGAGGCGCAAGACCCCTGCAGCCGTATCTGGCGGGTGACCACTTTTTGCAAGGGCAAAGTCACTTCGGGTGAGACGTTGCCAACGAGGGTGACTCTGCCTCCCTTGCTGACGCAGTCTATCGCGGTGCGAACTGTTTCATTGAGCCCGACTGCTTCGACGGCCACATCGACGCCTCTTCCATTGGTAAGCGCAGCGATCTGGGAAACTAGATCTTCTCCCGTTGCCAGCAAGGGCTTCGCTCCCAGGCTGTCGGCGAGCTTAAGCCGCGAAGCGTCCACATCGGCCACATAAACGATGGAGCAACCCGCTACTCGGAGCGCCTGCGAGCTTAGCAGTCCGATCATTCCGGCGCCGACCACGAGCGCCGTTTCTCCGACAGCGATGTTTGAAAGTGAAACCGCGTGCAGTGCCACCGACACGGCTTCAAGCATGGCAGCATCATAGAACGACAAACTTGCCGGAAGACGGTGAACAGCACTCCGTGGCACGGCGACAAACTCGGCAAAGGCGCCGGCGCAGCGGTAGTCTGTGCAGGAAACGCCGAAGACCCTGCGCTGGTCGCAGAGATTGATTTCCCCTCGCAAGCAAGACGGGCATGTGCCGCAGACGATGGTTGAATCGAAAGTGACGCGGTCGCCTTCTTTCAAATCTGTAACCGCAACGCCGAGGGCGGCGACCGATCCGGCTGCCTCGTGTCCCATAATAAGGGGTGGTATGCGGCGGCCCGAGGATCCATCGTATCCATGCACGTCACTGCCGCAAATTCCGCAGGCCGCGACTCGCACGAGGACCTCATCTGGGCTTGGTTTCGGCGTCGGTACATCTGTGATTTCAAGATGACGGTATTTTGAAAGTAGAAGCGCCTTCATTCTGCATCCTCAACTCACCGTGCTCGCTTAGCCTCCAAGTATAGATGTAGATAGGGAGCGTTCTTTATTGACTGATTTGCGTGAGCCGTACGCCTTCGTATGCGGGAGACCTACGATGGCTCGGGAATGGTTTCGATCCGGCCAAGCAAAAAAATGTAGGCGACGATTCCGACCAACAAGAAAGCGGCCGCTGCGCCGAACGCCAGGAAGAACGAGTGCGTGGCTTGCACGACATAGCCGGTTGCAATTGGCGCTGCAATCGCCGAAAGTTGATTGCCGAAATTCAGGATTCCTCCGAGCGTTCCCACGCTCTCTCGCGGGGCTATGAGCGACGGAATCGACCAGCCCACAGGCGAAGCCGCGGACAAACCGCCGATCGCCAGACTAATCCACAGCAGAGCCATGACGACGCTGTGCGCGTACGCTGCTCCCAACATTCCCAGGCCAAGCGTCGTGCCGCCTATGAGAATCGCTTGCCTGACGAACGACGGGTCGCGGCCATGCTGGATCAGTTTATCGACCAGCCAGCCCCCCATGACAATGTCGGTAAAGGTTGCGAACAGCCAAGGCACGCTGGTGTACAAAACTGAATGCAGCAGATTGATGTGAAGGGCTGACGAGAAATACGAAGGCAGCCACGTCAGCAAGAGATAGAAGGTGTAGTTGTAAGACGCGAATCCTAACACCAGCCCCCAAACTTTTCGCTGCCTTAGTAAATATTTTAGCGGCGCGCCCTTCGCAGCCCTACCTCGATCCTCGGGCTGCGCTCCGCCACGGAGGATAAAATCGCGTTCGGTGGCGGAGAGCGATTGATCCTCACTGGGATTCCGGTAAAAGCAGTAGAAAAGAACGAAATACAGCAGACTGATCAGCCCGGTCGCGGCGAAACTCCATCGCCATCCGAAGTGCAACAACACCAGCCCCATGGCCGGGACTCCGAGGGCAGAGGCGAACTTGGCAGCAGAATCGAAGATGGCGGTCGCCAGGCTCCGCTCTTGCGCGGGGAACCAATAGCCGATCGCCTTCGCATTCGCCGGAAACGTGGGGGCTTCGCCCACTCCCAGCAGAAGGCGTGCTCCGAAGAAGCCCGCAAGTCCGGTCGAAATCGCAGCTGCGAACGAAGCGACGCTCCACAAGAACGCTCCGATACGGCCGACCAGCTTCACTCCGAACCGATCCAGTATGATGCCCGACGGAAGTTGAAACGCTGCGTAGGTCCAACTGTAGGCGCTCAGCAAGTACCCAAAAGTTACAGTGGAAATGCCGAACGCATTTTGCAACGCTGCTTGCGAGACTGAGAGATTCACCCGGTCGAAGTAGTTCACCAACACTCCGAATCCGAGCAGGAAGGCGATACCCCAGCGCCGCGCGGGAACGGACCGGGCTTCGACAGTTGCGACCCGCGTTACGGTTTGCACTTGGATTCCGATCTCTTTGGCGTCACGGCAGCGTCCGCCACATCAATGTACGCTAACGGTATCGTAATGGTCTTGCGGAGCTGGACCCGTCGATGTGGCGCTCCGCGGCTGACCTAGTCTGTATCTATACCTATGGCCTGCAAGCCGTTGTCAGGCTTTATCGCCCGTGCGGATTATCCGGCGATATAATGCGATTCACGGAAGGGCGAGAACGCAGTTATGCATTTCACTCGGATCGTGAGTTTCGCGCTGGGCTTTTGCGTTCTGTCTGCAAGTGCTTGCGCGCTTACCGACCCTCCGATCAACTACACCTCCCGGACCTGGCAAATGCAGGACGGCCTTCCCGAGGAAACCGTTCAGGCATTTGCGCAGACTAAAGACAGATATCTATGGATCGGAACGACGGGTGGTTTGCTGCGTTTCGATGGCGGCCGGCTGGTTTTATTTGATCGTGATAACACTGCTGCTTTTACCGATAACAACGTCTTTGCCCTGACCGTCACAAATGATGACGTTCTGTGGATTGGGACCGAAGGCGGTGGACTGATTCGATACAAGGACGGCACGTTCCGATCCTTCTCAGGCAAGGATGGCTTGCTCAATGACTTTGTGCGAGCTGTTTATCAGGACAGAAAGGGAAAAATATGGATCGGCACCGACGACGGCCTCTTTCAATTCTCGGCAGACCGGATTGAGCGCGTAGACAATCGCAACGGAGTGCCTTCGGTTGCCGTGCACGCTATCCACGAAGACCACGCGGGACGCCTTTGGGCCGGTGGCTCGAAATTGTTCTGTCTTAACGGAAATACCTACCGGGAATATCGGCTAACAGGGCAAGGAAGTCAGAATCGTGTTAAGTCCATAACCGAGACCAGTGACGGAACTATTTGGGTTGGCACTATCGGCGGTCTTTATCGCATGGCTTCCGGTGAAGATTCTTTCCAGAAGGTGAGGGAAACCAGCGGTACTGTGCGGTTTCTTAAGGAAACTTCCGACGGTACTCTCTGGATCGGCACCATTGGGCATGGAATCTACAAATACCGCAAACACAGATTTTCCCAGATGACCGCCCCGGAGGATCTGCCCAGCAATACAGCCTTGAACCTGTTTGAAGATGTCGAGAGCAACATCTGGATCGGAACCCAGGCGGGGATGTTGAGGCTAAGCAAGACACCGGTGCAAACCGTTACCCTTCCGGACGCCGGTGACTACGACGCGGAAACGGTCTACGGAGACCGTAACGGCGATCTTTGGATCGCAGCCGCCAATCTCTTTCTATTCCGTGATGGTAAGGCAACGCGGGTCAGCATACCTGGAATTAGCGGCGTCCGTATCCGAAATGTCTTCCGCGACAATGAAGGTGCGCTGTGGATCGGAACCGAAGGCCGGGGCGTGTTCCGCCAGACCGGCGCTAAGTTGACCCACTATATGGTCAAGGATGGCTTGGTCAACAATTTTGTACGCGCCTTTCTGCAGGGCAGGGATGGAAGCATATGGGTGGCCACCGATGAGGGAGTAAGTCATTGGCAAGATGGCCACTTTACCAGTTACCAGGAACGTGACGGGCTGTGTTATTTCAGTACCCGAACCTTGGCGGAAGATCACAACGGAGGCATATGGGTGGGGACTGACCGCGGGGTTAGCCATTGGGAGGGCGGTCGATTCACCAAAGATGCGGTCACCGAAGCGCTTCAACAAGAAAAGGTCTGGGCGATTCATGAAGACTCCGACGGCGGCTTGTGGTTCGGGACCCGTACCGGAGGGCTTTACCGTTGGCGACTTGGAAAACTAACTCACTTTACAACCGCGCAAGGGCTCGCCAGCAACAGCATCTATGAACTCCTTGAAGACAGAAGCGGCAACTTCTGGATCAGCGGCCCCAATGGCATTTCCGTGATCAGTCGCCGGGAACTGGACATCATCGCGGAAAACCCGTTGCATCCACTTTCATTGACTCTCTATGGCATCTCCGATGGTTTGGAAACAACCCAGATGTATGGAGCGGAGAAACCAGGTGGAGTTGTGACTTCGCAAGGCGAGGTTTGGTTTGCCAGCAGCAAGGGACCGGTTCGCGTCTCCTTGAATTCCGCTGCGCCGAAGGGTCCAGCGCCGGTTGTGATTGACTCTGTGCTGGCGGATGGTCTTCGAGTGCCCGATCTGCGCGGAATTTCACTTAACCCGGACAATGCCAAAATCGAAGTACACTACAACGTCATCCAGCTTCGCTCACAAGAGCGTGTAAGGTTTCGATACATGTTGGAGGGCTTCGACAAGAATTGGACCGATGCCTCGGCAAGCCCGGTGGCTTATTACACAAATCTTCCGGCGGGAAGTTATCAGTTCCGCGTGGAGGCTTTCGAGATGAGCGATCCGCAGCAGATCGCGGAAGCTGCTGTCGAAATTGTTCAAAGACCACACTTCTATCGCACTGCCTGGTTCGTGGGCTGTTGTGTGTTATTACTTGCGGCCGGTGTCTGGGGAGGGTACAGATTCCAAATGCGTCAGGTGCACTCTCGCTTTCAGGCGGTATTGAACGAACGGAATCGGCTGGCGCGCGAAATGCACGACACGCTCATTCAAGGTTGCGCGGGAGTTTCCGCGTTGCTGGAAGCTCACTCCAGCCTCGATGACAGCGAACCCTCCGCCAAGGAAGATTTATTGAGCTGTGTGCGCACACAGTTGCGCACGACCATTAACGAGGCCCGAGAAGCCGTGTGGGATCTCCGCCATGCCGATGGTTCCGCTACTGCGATTGGCCCGATACTCGGCACTATGGCCCACCAGGTCAGCCATGAGTTTGGAGTGCCAGTGGAATATCGAGTGTCGGGAAGACCGTTCGATCTCGACCAATCTACGGCCCACGAATTGCTCATGGTCGTACGGGAGGCGCTGCACAATGCGATTCGGCATGGACAGCCTAACAAGGTGCGCGTCGACATTAGTTTCGAGAAGAGGGATTTTCGCGTGCAGGTGCGCGACGACGGATGTGGCTTCGATCCGGAGGTCGCATCGTCGCAGCCTAACGGCCACTATGGCCTCGTCGGCATTCGAGAACGCGCAAAGCGGATTGGTGGCGTGCTCACTTTGCATAGCGGGTCTGGCGCCGGAACGGAGTTGACGTTGTCCGTTCCTCGCAAGGCATCCAGCACAGGAAATGGGGTCTCACATATATGAGCACGGCAAGCGTTGACAAACTCGCCGACAAGATCAAGGTAATGGTGGTCGATGATCATCCGCTGATGCGTGTGGGGGTAGCTTCGATTGTGAACGCACGATCGGACATGACGGTCGTCGCCCAGGCGGGCACGGGAGAAGAAGCAGTCACGCTGTTCTTCAAGCACAAGCCGGATGTCACCTTGATGGATCTGCGACTGCCGGGAATGAGCGGAGTGGATTCAATTCGCTCGATTCGCGAAACTCACCCACGAGCCCGATTTGTGGTGCTGACCACTTACGAGGGGGATGCCGATATCCACCGGGCCCTAGAGGCAGGGGCCCAGGGCTACGTCATTAAAGGAATGCCCTATCAAACACTGGTGGAGGCCTTGCAGCGCGTGCATACGGGCGGGCGCTTCTTGCCGCCTCCGGTTGCCCGCGCCTTGGCATCCCGCATGCCCGATTCCGAACTCAGTGCAAGAGAACAAGAAGTGCTGACTCTGCTCGCGAGTGGAAAAAGTAACAAAGATATCGCTTCTACATTAGGCATCACCGAGGCCACTGTGAAGTGCCATGTGAGTGCGATTCTTCTGCGGTTGAATGTCAGCGACCGCACGGAAGCCGTGGTAACTGCTCTGCACCGAGGGCTTATACACCTGGAGTAGCCCACCTCCACAAGCCATACCCTGTTGTCAAGATAAATACTTTTCTGCTCGATCCTACTTTTGGCGGATTCGCGGATAGTCGCGTGAGCATAGGATTCCGCTTCGGTAGTGTGTTTGCATTAGAGGCCCCTGATCGGAAGCGTGGTAGCGCCGATAAATCCAAGATGACTTCGAGCGCTGGTCCGGCGGGGGTTAACTTTAGGAGGCTCCACGATGAGGCTCGGGATGGTTCGCCACTTTGGGCGCGTTTTTGTGTTGTTGGTCGCAGGCTTAACGGCGACGTTTGCTTTTGGGCAGAACGCAAACACCGGAGAGATCAAGGGCACGGCCATGGACTCTTCGGGCGCCGTTGTATCCGGTGTGACCGTAACCATCACCAACGTGCAGACCGGGGTGAACACGGTTGTAACGACCAACACAGACGGCATTTACGACGTGCCAGCCGTTCCTATCGGCCTGTACAAGGTCAGCTTTTCGAAAACCGGCTTCCGAAATTTTGTGCGTGAGGGAATTACTCTCGAGATCCAAACCATTGAGGTAAACGGGACACTGCAGGTGGGCAGCACCAGCGAACAGGTCCTGGTGACAGGGGAAGCCCCCTTGGTGGAAACCGAGACCTCAGACCAGCGCGTGAACCTTGGTACCGCGGCGATCGAAGCCGCGCCAATCGTTGGCACAGACTGGCGCGCGGAGATGATTCAGCTAATTCCCGGCGTGAACACCGGCGGAGGAGCAGGCGAAGCCAATGGCCAGGCAGTCGGAATCAACGGTACGCAGTCCTACAATGTGATGTTTCTGTCCGACGGCGGGCCCGCCACGGCCCCGAGAGATTTCAACGGCAGCAACTACTATATGCCGGTTGACGCCATTGGCGAGGTGAGCATCAATTCCGCCAACGCGCCCCCACAGTACGGCGGCGGTCTCGCTTCCGTTAACGTGATCACCAAGAGCGGGACGAACCAGTGGCACGGCAGCGCGTACGACTACGTTCAGAACACTGTACTTAACTCCAGAGGTTATTTCGATCCTCCGCCGGACATCAAATCGGTGGAGCACTGGAACACTTACGGCGGCAGCATCGGCGGCCCCATCCTAAAGAATAAGTTGTTCTTCTTTTTCCTCTACCAACGCAACCCATCGTCTAGTCCGACTTCCGGACTGTATAGCTACCCTACGGCCGCCATGGAAGCCGGGGATTTTTACGGAATTTCAGGCGCCACCGGTGCGGCCTTTAACCCCACCACAGGCCAGCTGCTGGCCGCCCCGGATCCTGTGGCACTGAAGCTTCAGGGCTACTTCCCCGCTGCGACCGCTCCGGGATGGGTAGGGGGATGCCCTGGCCCGGTCAACGTATCGGCAACCACTCCACAAACCTGCCCCATTATTAACAATTATGTGTTCAATGGAAGCAGCCCGAACACGGATACATGGTACACGGGCAAGGTCGATTACAGTATTTCCGCCAAGCAAAGACTGTCGTTCAGTTTCAACTATTTCCCCACCACCACGTCTTATGTCCCGGCGGATCCGCTGTATCCGAATGACGCTACGGCATATGAAGTAGGGAAAACCGACGATCTGACCGCCCAAGTCTCGCATGTCTATACCATCAGCCCGACGACGATGAATGAGTTCCGGGTGGGTGCGAGCCGTGAACTGGATAAGTACACGCCGCCCTCCCTGAACAAGAACGATCCCACGACGATTGGCCTGGAGCCGCAATACGGCACGAACGCTCCCGCCAATGTGTTCCCCCACATTACGGTTGATCAAGGAGCGGGAGAAGGATCCACGGTTCTGGGCGCTGGCCTGGGTAACGGCAACATCGATGCCACTCTGGGGGAGGGCATTTACACCGTTTCCGATATCCTTACGCTGATTCACGGCAAGCACACCATCAAGGTGGGCGGGGAATACGACAGGTCTTACCAAAACTATACAAGTTGGGGAGATATCGATTCCGGCCATTTTGAGTTCAACGGAACCGTCACCGGAATTCCATACGCCGACTTTCTCTCCGGGAACGTTTATGGGTGGTACGTGTACGAGGCCGACCCAACCAGCGCTCACCTGAAGGGTGGGGCGCTGTTTGCCAGCGACGACATCAAGGTCTCCCAGCACCTCACGCTGAACCTGGGACTGCGCTGGCAGTTGCAGAGCGGTTGGACTGTAAGCAACAACCTGTTCGGCAATTACGACCCGGTCATCCCTGATCCCACGCAGTATAGCGGCGCATACCCGGGGGGTATCCTGTTCGGCGGGCAGAGCGACACGACCTTTGGAGGGAAGATCAGCAACCTGTCGGCCATCCAGAACGGCGATTACAAGCAGTTCGCACCACGCGTCGGCTTCGCTTGGCAACCCCGCGACAAGTGGGTCGTGCGGGGAAGCTTCGGTATTTTTGACGCTCCACGCGATGCCGAGAATTACACCGACGGCGCGCTTGGTCTTGGATTTAATCCCCACAACCAGGGCAACGGGGGCTACACAAATGGCAGTGCTGCATTTCCACTGTCCGTGGGACCGCCTGCCGGCACGGTCATTTTCCCAACGGTTCAGACTCTTTCATCGACCTTTGCGAACTATAGCAGCGCGGAATATTACCCGCGGAGTATGCCCACCGTCTACGTCGAGCAGGTCCTCGTCGGAGTTCAACGCGAATTCGGGCGCGGCCTCTTGTTGGACGCGAGCTATATCTATACTCGTGGCCAGAATCTGAACTTTGCCACAGATACGAATCAGGCTACGACCCCCGGTTCGACTGCTGTAGGCGGTTTTGAATGCACCAGCTTCTATCACTGCGGAAATCCCAACCCTGTATTCAACAGTATCTCTTCCCAACTCTATGATGGATATTCGAATTACAACGCACTGCAATTGCGCTTGCAGAAAAGAATGTCGTATGGAGTGAGCTTCCAGCTCAACTATGCCTGGTCGAAGTCGATCGACACCGGCACCGGAAATGGTCACGGGTCGGGCATCGATATCTACCAGAATGCCTACACGCCCTCGGCCAATTATGGCTTGTCCGACTTCAACGCTGCCAATACCCTGATCGGCCAGATCACCTATGAGCTGCCCTTCGGCCATGGGCGCCAGTTTGCCCTGCACGGCCCGCTCGATCAGATCGCGGGGGGCTGGCGCCTCGCTAGTCTTTTCCAGTGGCACGGCGGGGTTCCGTACACTCCGGTGATTCAGAGTTCTGTTTCCGGGGGCATTGACCCTGGACTAACCCCAGCCTTCGCCGCTGGCTCCTATCTGTATCCCGAGCAAGTTGGCAGCCCCAGCGTGTCGGGCCGTTCCCATTCAAATTGGTTCAACCCTGCGGCCTTCCAGGATCCCGCGGATGGCACTTTTGGCAATGCCGGGCGCAACACTCTGATTGGCCCGGGTTTCTCCAACGTCAACCTCAGTCTCGCAAAGGAGTTTCGCCTTCACGAGGCTATAGCGCTTGAAGTCAGAGCCGACGCTTACAACATGTTCAATCACATTAGCTGGGGTAATCCAGACGCGAACGTTGGTTATAATTGCAACCCTCCAACGCCCAATCCAAGCAATCTGCCGGTTGTGCCGGCGGCGGGTGGGGTGTGCCCAGCTGGAGTTGGGTACTTACCACCCGCACTGGCCGATTCTACCGCTGGCCAAGTCACCAGCCCCGTCGGGGGCACGCGCATCATACAGCTGGGGGCTCACATCAAATTCTGATCCCAGCAGCGTGAGTTTGACTGAGATTCTGCGGGCGCGGAAGCAGCTTCCTCTTCCGCACCCCCAGTTGCCAGCGCCTCGCCGAAGTAGTGAATTTTGCGATATCTTTCCTCCATGAAAGAGTCTCAACCGAGTAAGCTTCATGAACCCGCATTTGCCTTTGGCACCTTGCTTGCTGCAGCTGCGATCCTTCGGCGTTTATGCAGCGGCCGGCTAGTGTTAGTTCTTGCGCTTCTTGCGAGCGCACTGGCTGGCGCACAAACCGGAGTCTCTCGAACCGCAGAGACTCAAGATCACCTCCGGAAGGC
>JBAUYE010000317.1:0-1573 GCA_049584615.1 Candidatus Sulfotelmatobacter sp. | reverse complement strand
CCGGCGGCTGACGATCAGACGACTGCGCGACTGCGGAAGTCGCCGGCTTGACCACAGCATCGATCTTGTTCTTCGCACCCGGATCGCCGCCCAGATAAAGCGTCTGCGACGCGGAGGCGAGGTTGGTTCCCGACTCCTCTACAAACTTCATGATGCGCAGCAGCAAGTTCTCGCGCGCGGTAGCGAACTCATCGAACTCCCTGGTCAGCACGTAACAAAAAAGTTCCACGTTGATCGCACTCGGGGTCACTTCAGTAAGCCGCACCCGTGCGGTGCTGGCCTCAATCTTAGGTTGGTTGGTGAGCACGCTCCGGATTTCCGCAAGCACAGAGCGCACGTGGTCGGGCGCGGTCTCCGGGTGCAGTCCCAGCACTGTCTTAAACAGCATCTTGTCCCGCCGGCTCAGGTTCTCAACATTAATGGTAGCGACCGTGCCATTCGGAATAGCCAACAGCGTCCGGTCTTCCGTTCGCACCCGAGTCGAGCGCAGCCCAATATCTTCGACCGTTCCCGTCCGGTCGCCGAACTTGCAAACATCTCCCACGCGAATCACTTCATCGCCCAACACCGAGACGCCGCCAAATAAATTCGCGATGGTCTGCTGCGCCCCAAAGCCCACGGCCAACGTTCCGATTCCCACCCCCGCCAGCGCCGTGCTCAGATTGAAGCCCAGCACGCCGAGGATGAAGAAAATCGCCATCACGACAACGATGGCCTTGATGATCCGTTCGCCCAGCAGCATCAGCGAGCCCGTGCCCGAATGCCCGCGCGCCAGAGCCCGGTTGCGCACGCCCTGCAAGAACCAGCGGATCACGCGCCACAGAATCCAGTTCGCGCCGATAATCAGCGCCACCGCTGTCACTTGCACGTAGTAGTGCCGCTGCAGCAGTGGCATGCCGAGGTAGTGCGCCAGGATCCGGTGAATTGCGGTGCCCACCAGCAGCCACGCCGGACCAGAAACCGAATACCATGGCCCTAGTCCAGGGTGCGCTTTCCTCTGCGCCCACCACCGCAACGGGATTTCAAACACCACCAGCAGCAGCCACGCCGCCGCGGCCGCCACGGGAATGATCAGCAGCAGAGCCAGCCATTGCCACAGCGGCATTCCGGCCAACTGATGCTTCACTACCCAGGGCGGCAATCGCGTTTCCACCTGCCGCGCCTCGACCTGATCGTAAAGTTCCGGAATCTTCTCCAGCGTGTCGGAAGAGATCAGCCAGATTTTCCCCACGCTCGGGTCGGAAACGCGCACCAGTTCCAGGTCCGTCTCCACATCGCCCGATGACATGGTTCCCAGCCTCTGCCGCCCCGGCGGAACGCCTTCCTGCGGCCTGCCCTCGGGCTGCGCGCTTACATCCTTGAGGCTCCCGGCATACGCGCGGTCCATTACCAGCTTCAGATTCCTCGCCAGCGTCTCGCCTTCGCTCTGCCGGCGCGCAGGGCTCATCTGCAAATATTGCGCCGCGATGCTGTAGTTACCCGCTTGCGCCGCCTGCAGAAATCCGAAGACAGTTCCATAAGGCGTACCACGCCCCAGCGCATCCGTCGGAGTGTTGGCCACGGTGCTCGCGGC
>JBAUYE010000316.1:0-2743 GCA_049584615.1 Candidatus Sulfotelmatobacter sp. | reverse complement strand
GTACTAGGTACTGGGTCTTCGAAACTTCACCGCCGCGACGCTCTCTGGCAGGTGGAGCGTGCCGTGCGTAGCTCCGGGCCGCTGCTGGAAAATTTGCCCGAACCCGATGCGCCTTCGCCGCTCCAACCCATGAACCACGAAGAGCGTCTGGTTGCCGATTTCCACGGTACCGGTCTAACCGTGGGACGGCATCCCATGGCGTACCGCCGCGATTGGCTGAATGCCATGGGCATTCGCCGCGCCAGCGAACTTCGCGACATTCCCAACGGGAAACGTCTTCGCATCGGAGGCTGCGTAATCACGCGCCAGAGGCCGGGAACCGCAAAAGGTTTTGTATTTCTCAGTCTGGAAGATGAAACGGGAGTAGCCAACGCGATCATCACGCCTGATCTTTTTCACCGCAACCGCCTGCTGCTGACCTCAGAACGATTCCTGGCTATCGAAGGAATTCTTCAAAATCTGGATAATGTGATCTCAGTGAAAGCGGAACGTGTGCAGCCCCTGTTCGTCACCAAAGCCGAAACCGTTTCACACGACTTTCACTGAACGGATTGGAAACCGGAAAGCAGAAACTAAGAACCGAGAACGAGAACCTCCACACTACTCGGTTGGAGGGGGTTCTTCCGGTCTGCCATTCTCCGGCGGTGCGAGCGGCAGCCTGGTGGCTCCGCGCATGATGTCGCGCTCCTCCGGCGAGAACATACTTCTGAAACGGTTGGAATCGATGATCAGCTCCCGCTGCCCGGGAGGCAAGGCGCGCAAGTCGCCAATCGCGGTCCTCACCATGCGCTGACGATCGGGAGCAAGTTGCTGCATTCGATTATGGATCTGCCGCGCCTGTTCCTTCTGTTCCGGAGTCAAATGCGCCCAGCGGTCCATGCGACCGAGCATGCGTTCCTGCTGCTCCGGCGGAAGGCTCGAAAAATGCTGCAATCTTTGCCGCAACACCTGTTGCTGCGCAGGAGGCAAGCGGCGGAAGCCAGGATCATTTTCCAGTGCGCGCTGTCGCTCGGCAGGAGACAGATCCTTATGCCGCCGCAACCAATCCCCGGCATGGTGCTGCTGCGCCGGCGCCGCCATCCCTTGCCTGTGCTGCTGCGCAAATACTCGAAAACCCCGGTGCTGCGCAAGGCAAGGAGAACTCAGCAGGCCCAGCATTACCAGGCCAGCCGACATCCATCCCGCCATGAAACGCGCCCGCGTCATTCTCCCCGCACTCTTCCCCAATCCGCCCGACCCCTCGCAGCTGGGCCTTGTGAGTTCCTGCTGCGCCTTACGGATTCGCTGCCACGTCCTGCTGCACTTGCAAATCATCCAGAAGATCAAAATCAGAGTAGAGCTCGTGATTTTTTTCCAGCGACTGCAAATCGCTCACTGCCGTTCCCTCCACTGACGGCGACAAAGTATCGTTAACCGCGACCTCGTCATCGCCTTTATAAATAGCGCTGCCCTTGGAGAAGAACAGTCCCACCCCAACTGCCATCAGTACCGTGAGCGCCGCGGCCAGCACGGGACGCCGGAACCACGCGAGCCAGCCAGCCTGCGGCTTGGCCATCTCTTCCCGCAACCGCGCCTGCAGACGCACATCAAAATACGGCGAAGGCTCCGGCGCACGCCATTCATCCAGTAACGCCATCGTCTGCCGAACTTCTTCCATCTTGCCCTTGCAGGCGGCGCAACCCGCCAAATGCCCAGCGATCTCCGGTGTCATCCCCGTCAATCCGGACGCTAGGTCCGGCATCATTTCGCGAATCTCCTCGCACCTCATAACCATGCTCCCTTGTTTTCTCTCGTCCTGCCACTTCTGGCCCTGTCACTTCCGGCCACAATCACTTCAGCCAGAAAGAATGCTTTCTACAGAAATTCTTTTAACTGTTCCCGCAAAGTCTCATACGCCCGAAACAACAACGATTTCGTCGCTGACTCGCTCAACTTCAGAACATCGGCAATCTGCTTGTAATCCATCTGCTGGTACTTATGCATGATCACCGCCAACTTCTGCCGTTCCGGCAGAGCTTCAACCTTGCCGCGGATCGCCAGCATCCGCTCCCGCCGCAGCAAAGCTTCTTCGGCCGTAATCGTGCCGTCGGCTACGTCGAGCGTCGTTCCGGTCTCCTCATCGGGTTCATCCAGGCTGACCGTCACCTCCGGCCGTTCGTGGCGCGTGTCACGCGCGTGGTTCACCGCCAAGTTGGTCGCGATGCGATACAACCAGGTAGTGAACTTGGCGCTGGCTTCGTACGTCTGGCGCGAGCGGTATACCCGCAGAAAAACTTCCTGCGCCAGATCCTCCGCCGCTGCCGAATTGCGCGCCAAGCGGTACATAAAACTCACCAGCGGCCGACGATACTTCTGCACCAGGTAATCGAAGGCGGACTGGTCCCCCGCCTTGACCCGCAGCATGACTTCGGCGTCAGTGTAGCTTTCGGCGCCGGCCATCGCAGGTTGCAAAGTGCCGGCTGGGCGTGGCCCCAGCGAGGCCATCAGGACGCCCCGGTCCATGGCGGCAGTGCTCACACTAGATTGAACCCCGTCAGGGTGGGAAAGTTGCTCTCTATCGCGGTCGGACGGAACCGCGGAAGTTCCCCCGGGTGAGGAGGATACGTGGGGTCGAAGTGGCCTGTTTTCGTCCGACATCAGCCGTCACTTGGGACACGGGTGCCGGCGGACCCAACCCCGCACTTGCCCCTGCCGAGCATAGGCTACCACGGCCAGTTCTGCCCACCAAACGCTGACTCGAGGT
>JBAUYE010000315.1:0-3058 GCA_049584615.1 Candidatus Sulfotelmatobacter sp. | reverse complement strand
CGGACCCCGCGACATTCGCAGATGTCGCAATCCTGCTCGCACTCGTCGCGCTCGCGGCCTGCTACATCCCAGCGCGCCGCGCAGTGCGCGTGGATCCTATGGTCGCCTTGAGATACGAGTAGTCCTTCGCGCGAGTGAACCGATCAAGAACAAACTCGCATAAGCGTGTACGCCTCCCGAAGCACTCAGCCGCATGCGTATAGGCTCACAGTCCGCAAATCTGATCTATGAACATTACCGGCGATTGTTCCCTGGTGACGGGCTAGCTGGAAGCTGAGCCCCAGAACAAACGTTCACCGACGCTGGCCAAGAAGTCTTAGTGCTGTATCTGAAGCGCCCCCGAGCGAGGAGCTGGGAGTTGAGACGCTGTGTAAGGGGGCGCTTCAGGTACAGCGATTTGAAGGAAGCCGCCCGGGGGGCTATGGGATTTGTTTCTCGATGAGGCAGTCGTTGTCGTTTGCGAGGTGGCGCCTGCTGTCGGTGTGCTTTCGTTTCAGTTGCTCGTGGCAGAGAGAATGGTCGTGCGCCGGCATGTCGGAGAGTCCCGAGCGCACAACCATACTGCACTCTGAGGACTGCGAGACAGAGAACCAGTGTGCGCGCCGAAGCGCGAGCGACATTCGAGGCTGGAAATGTGCATTCATGGGGCGTACCGGCTGAGATGAGGCGGAGATCGGAGGAGAAGTTGCGCGGCGGAGAGGTGCTCGACAACCTGCATGGTTCCGCCGCAGAGCGGACAGTTCCCTAGTGAATGAGCGGGGAGCATGGTCGGCGAGGTGGCGTCTGCTGCTGGCTGATCGGATGGTTGGAGCAATCGGAAACAAAGCGGAAGGAGTTCTGCTCGCCGCCGGTTGGCGAGGAAGCCGAAGTTGCGGATGCGCACGAAGCCGCGTGGGAGCAGGTGGAGCAGGAAGCGGCGCAAGAACTCATCGACGGGTAGAGTCATCAGCCGCTTCTTGTTGCCGTGAGTGGAGTCGCGCCAGCGAAAGGTAACGTGGCCGTTGGCAAGAGCAACCAACCTGCTGTTGGAAATGGCGACGCGATGGGTGTAGGCACCGAGATATCGCAGCACATGTTCCGGTCCTCCGAAAGGCCGCTTGGAGTAGACGACCCAATCGTGTCGGAACAGTAGCCGCAGCCACGAGGCGAAGGCACGCGGTTCCGCGAGCGGTAAGAGATGTCCATGGAACTGGAGTGTGCCTGTCTGAAAGGCGGTCTTGAGTCCGGCGACAAACTTGCCGCGGAAGACACGGCTGAGCACTTTGACGGGAAGAAAGAAGGAGCGGCGCGAGGAGATCCAGCGGGAGCGGTCAGGAGCGAGACCGCCGGCGGCCACCACGCAGTGGACATGGGGATGATGTTGCAGTCGCTGGTCCCAAGTATGGAGCACGCTGAAGAAACCGATCTGTGCACCGAGGTGACGGGGATCGCGAGCGATCTCCAGCAAGGTCTGAGCGCTGGCGTGAAACAGTAGGTTGTAGATCAGCCGTTTATTCTGCAAGGCGAGCGGAGCCAGTTCACGCGGCAGCGTGAAGACGACGTGCACGTAGTTGGTGGACAGCAACTCGCGTTCCCGCGCCTGGAGCCAGCGCAGGCGGGCGTTGCCCTGACACTTGGGGCAGTGCCGGTTGCGGCACGAGTTGTAAGAGATGACGGAATGTCCGCAGTCCGAGCACTGATCGCGATGTCCACCCAGCGCGGCGGTTCGGCAGCGTGTGATGGCGAGCAACACCTTTTCGTGTTGGCCGTTGATCCACTTGCGACTGCGTTCAATGAAGGACTGTCCTGCACAGCGAACGATGTCGGCCACCTCCAGAGGTGGCCGGTTCATGCGTTCTGCGTTTGTTCTCCTTCTCCGCGGATCGGGAGTGCATCCAGCGGACTGCCGGTAGCGCTGAGATGCCGCCGGGAGAGATGCAGATAGATCGTGGTTTCCTCCAGATCGCGATGGCCCAGCAGCATCTGGATGGTTCGCAGGTCGGCACCGGCTTCAAGCAGATGCGTGGCAAAGCAGTGGCGCAGGGTGTGGGGATGGATGCGCTTGTGCTCAAGACCGGCGCGTTCGGCGGCCTGCTGACAGGCGGTCCAGAGGACCTTGGTGGTAACAGGATAGTTTGCCGTATGCCATCGGTTGCCGGGGAACAGCCAGTCGGAGGGCTTGCGTTTCAGCCCGCGCCAGTAGACGCGCAGCGCATCGAGCAGCTTGGGGCTGAGCATGACATCACGGTCCTTGCGTCCCTTACCGCCCCGGATATGAATGACCATCCGTTGGCTGTCAATATCGCTGATCTTCAGGTGCGCCACTTCTGCGCGACGTGCGCCCGTGGCATAGAGGGTCATCAACAGAATGCGATGAAAGGGAAACTCTGCCGCGTCGATCAAACGCGCCACTTCGTCCTGGCTCAGCACATGCGGCAAGTGCAGAACCTTCTTCGGATACGGGGTCTCGGCTACGCTCCAGCCTCGCTTCAACACCTGGACATAGAAAAAACGCAGGGCGGCTAACCGCTGCGTCACCGTGCTCGGGGCCAGCTTCCAGCGCGTGAACAACGCGGCCTGATACTGGCGAATATGCTCGGGGCCAAGCTGATCGGGTGAACGATGGAAGTGCCGGCTGAAATGCTCGACCGTGTGAATGTAAGCGTGGATGGTGGACTCGGCGTAGTTGCGGCGCCGCAGTTCCTCAAGCATGATCTGACGTAGATGGGTCACAGAGACTTCCTCCTCTGCGACACAAACTAGCTCAGATCACCTCCACCCTCGGCTCGGCGACACGCGCATGCGTCCGCCGCAACGCGGCTTAGTTCAAGTCGGCTTCTCGTCGTCAATCTCACAACTGACCACAAGCGCGTTTATCAGGACTTGGCCCGTGAGTCTGTCCTATACTCCCCACTAAGGTCGCCTGTGGTGCGCTAGTGCAAAGCGGGACCATCCGGCGGAAGCACTCTTGAACGGCGCCCAATGAAAGCGATTGTACGCACACAATACGGATCACCCGAAGTGCTCCAGTTCGTAGAGGTAGCAACGCCTACCCCGGCGGACAAGGAGGTATTGATCA
>JBAUYE010000314.1:0-2603 GCA_049584615.1 Candidatus Sulfotelmatobacter sp. | reverse complement strand
GGCAGTTCCAGGTGTTCATTCAAACCGATGCGGCGATTAATCCCGGGAATTCCGGCGGACCGCTGGTCAACATGAACGGCGAAGTGATTGGCATCAACACCGCGATTCTGAGCGAGACCAACGCCTACGCGGGCGTAGGTTTCTCGCTTCCTTCGAACACCGTGGTGCAGGTTTACAACCAGCTGATTGGACCCGAGCATCGCGTTGCGCGCGGATCGATCGGAATTCAATTTGATGCGGTCGAAAATCCCGCCATCAACCGCGTCTACGGCGCCGGCAGCGGTGTTACCGTGGCGCACGTGGTGCCGGGAAGCCCGGCCGATCAGGCAGGGCTGAAGCTAGGCGACACCATTACGATGGTCGATGGCAAGAAAGTGACGAAGGGAACGGAGTTGGTGGCGGAGATCGCCTCGCGTAAACCAGGATCGAAGGTGGTGCTCGGATTCTTGCGCAATGGCAAGTCGCAGGAGACGACCGTAACCGTCGCCGACCGCGCGAAGCTGTTTGCGGCGCGCTTGAACGAAGATGACAGCGACAACGACGAAAGCACGCCCAAACAGAGCAAGTTCGGCGTCACGGTCCGCAAGTTGACGCCGGAGATGGCCGACCGGCTGGAGGTGCCGTCGGGCAAAGGCGTGATCGTGCAGGACGTAAAACCGGGTTCGTTTGCCGAGGACATTGGTGTGAGCCGCGGCGACGTGATCCTCGAGGTCAACAAGCAGCCGGTGAATAGCGAAGAGGATTTCGCCAAAGTGGAGTCCAGCATGAAGAGCGGTCAGGACGTGGTGTTCCTGGTGCGCCAGCGTGGTTCGTCGCCGCAGGACGGAACCATCTTCATGGCAGGGACACTTCCGTAACCTCAAACTGGCCCGGCCGGAACTGGCATTGCCTCCAGTAATGGGGCATGATTAGAATGCTGGTTCCAGTCGGGTCTTTTTGTTTTTGGGCGCGCGGTTTCATTGCGGCGCTGCGGGTTGTCAGCTCCGAGGTTTGCCTTTGAGAAACATGCAGAAGCGTGGCGCGGGATTGCGGAGTTGGATGGGTACAGGCTGCGCTGTAGCGCTGATCTGTGCCTGCGCATCGCCACGCGCAGCATTGGCACATGCGGCTGATGCCGCCGGCAGCGCTAACTCCAAGGCTAGCGGCGATCCGGTCAAACCGGAGGCAAAATCGAACACTGCTGCCACGACTCACAAGAGCACCGCGAAACGCTCAAGCTCTCACAGGAGAAGCAAAAGAAAAGCGACCGCGCGGGGCCAGCAGAAGATCGATCCGCAACGGGCGCAGGAGATTCAGGAAGCGCTGATTCGCGAACATTACCTGAGCGGCGAAGCGGCCGGAACGTGGAACCAGGCCAGCGAAGACGCTATGCGCCGCTATCAGGCTGATCATGGCTGGCAATCGAAAACGGTCCCGGATGCGCGTGCACTGATCAGCCTGGGACTGGGTCCGAGCCACGACCACCTGCTGAATCCGGAAAGCGCGATGACCACAGAGCCGGTCACTCACGCGTCGTCTTTGACTCCGGTGTCGCACAGCGCCGATCCGGGAGTGCGCCCGACTGCGACTCCGACCACTCCTCCAGCGCCTGCCACGACTCCCGATCATGATGGATCGAGCCCGCAGTAAATCCTCCTTGTCAAACTTAAAACAAGATTGTCACCGGACAGGATTGTCATCCCGAGCCCCGCGAGGGATCTTGGTTTGTGCCTACGCCACCGGTGTGGTCGCTGCTGGCAACACCAAGGTCCCTCGCTTCGCTCGGGATGACAGAGTTGTGGCGGTAACTTCTAACTGCCAGATGTCCTGCGGTAGCTTCCCAGCACGGGTCGCGGAAAGTAAGGTAAGGGCTGCGAATTTATCATGGCTGCCGGGTTGGCTTCGACGAGGGCATCGGCCACTTCATCGCCGCAGATTTTCGCCGCCGCGTCGCGGGCGGTGGAGAGAATTGGGACTCGTTTCTCGGTATCGTGGGCGTCGGTTGCCAGCACGTGGACAGCATCGTGTTCGAGCAGCCAGTGGGCGGCGCGGCGTACGCGTTCTCCCCAGAATCCGGTGAGAGCGGACCCGGTCAGTTGAATGACGCAACCCTGCTCGGCCCACTCGGTCACGCGCTGCAGACTCTCGCGCAGAATCGGATTGCGTTCGGGATGAGTGACGACGGCGGTGATGCCAAGATCACCGAGCTGCGTAAAACAATCAGTAGTTTGCTGCGGCACGCTGTAATTGCTCAGCTCGACCAGCATGTAGTGCGTGCTGCCGATGGCGTAGCGGGCGGGATTGGTGAGCACATCCTGCATGTTGTCGTAGGAGAGATGGAAGTCGCAGCCCAGGCTGAGCTTCAGGGAATCGCCGGCAAGTTGTTGCAGGTGATCGACCAATCCTTGAAGATAGTCGCGGTCGTAGTGGTAGCGGTCGTTGGCATGAGGCGTGGCGACTTGGTGCGTGATGCCGTCGGCCGCGGCCATGCGGCACATGGCCACGGAGATTTCCCAGGACTTGGATCCGTCGTCTACTTCCGGAAGAATGTGCGAATGAATGTCGACCACGATTTGTAGAAACACGAAAGCGCGACCGGGGTTGCGCCTTGATTTGATTTAAGC
>JBAUYE010000313.1:0-7913 GCA_049584615.1 Candidatus Sulfotelmatobacter sp. | reverse complement strand
CTCACGCACCTGGATCTGCTGGATCTCGCCCAGGTTTCCACTTGCGGACGAAGTGTCAACCATCCACACGCCGCTGGTGAGAGGCTGGGTGGGATTCGCTTCCCGTGCCCACGCGAACGCCTGTGGCAGAAGCGCCGTTACTCGGGCGATTTTGTCCTTTTCTTTCAGTTCTTCATTGGGGTAGGTTTCGCTACTGACGCCGCCGGGTTCATTCCAGATATCCCAGGCGAGAATGCGGTCGTCGTTGGCGAACGCTCCCACCACCCCCAATACATATGCTTTGAGCCGCGGATACTGGTTTGGGTCCGCCAGTGCCGTTGCACCCGGACTCTGCACCCAGCCCGAGTTGTGAACGCCAGGAATGGGCGGATGCTGCGGGCCCAGATGCGGCGACGGATCCCAGCAGGAATCGAAAAGCACGAACAGCGGACGGATGTGATGCCGCGAAGCGATGGTCAGGAACTGGTCGATTCGCCTTTGAAAGCCGGCCGCATCCTGCTGCCACAGCAGATCGTGCAGAAAGACGCGCATGGTGTTCATGCCCATCGCTTCGGCCCAGGTTAATTCCTTGTCGATCTCAACGGGATCGAAGGTTGGCTCCTGCCACATCTCCAGTTGGTTAATCGCCGACTTGGGAATGTAGTTGCTTCCAACCAGCCAGGGCTGTTGGGCATACCAAGCGTTCGCCTTTTGCTCCGACCACCTTATTATTGTGTGCGCTGATGCCGCGCTGCTACACCAGGCGCTGCTACACCAGGCAAGCGCGATCAGCACTGTCGCCATGAAACCGTATTTGAGTCTTTTCACTCTAAAGAATCCTCCCGCGACTTCCGACGATCAAGAGTCGACGAATTCCGAAAGCTAATCGACCCTAGAATGCTACTCCACCCCCAAACTAGCGAGCGCTTCTTCGAGCAGGGTGGCGTCAATCACAAGCCGCCGGCCGTGGGCTCTGACGTCTTCCTGTTCGTCGAAGGCGCGGAATAGCCGCAGCTTGGCCGCGGCATACTGTTCGGAATCCGTGAGCGGACGCCCGTGTTTTGCAGACCAGGAGGCCACAGCCTTTTCGGAAAGGAAGACGCTGACCGCGAAGGTTACCTTGCGATCGGAGGTGACATCGAAAACGAATTCGGTCGCGGGCGCCTCAGGATCGCTGGCCAGCGCGGCTCGCTGGCCCACGAAGTAATACTGGTAAACGTATCCCTGAGCGCCGGCATAGGTCTTCAGGCGGCGGACGGTCTTATCCGGAGACATGGGGACATTATGAACGGTCGTCGAGAGTTTGTCGCCGAAGGGATGCGAAGCGCGGCCGAAGTCACGTCACTCGGCTTCCTGTGCGGCCATCACGAAGGCCCGCAGTTCTTCTAAATCTTCAGGCAGCATTCTGGCGAACTCGATGCCGTTCCCAACTTGCGGGTCACATGTGACCACCGTGCCCACCGCCAGCAGAGTCCCTTCAAGCTGGAGGCTCATTTCGAGACTGGTCCCGACAGGAAACGGAAACATGGTTTCGATATAGCAACCGGCTTCGCTGATATCGGAGGTCGCTCCACGCTGGGGGACGTCGCTGCCCGGGGCAAACAACTCTACCGGGACTTTGACCTTCACGCGTGCGCGTGCTCTCCGTTCCGGCCGCTGCTCCTCGCGGAAAGAGCGATCCCGGTCGCTATCTTCCATTGCTGGCGCCCCCGCGTAGACTTCGCACTCTATTTTAGCCGTGATGGTGAGGGCAGGCAGTATCTCCAATGGTCGTAGCAGGTCGGGGCATGCCGTGCCGCTCCGCGTTTCCTGATAATCTCAATTCAGGTACGAGGAGACCCTGAGTCGTTGCCGCCGATCATCAATGCGCAGGAAATTTCGAAGGCCTTTGGAGCCAACCCACTGTTTCAGAACATCTGCTTCACGGTTTCGGAGGGCGACCGCATTGGGCTGATCGGTCCGAACGGCTCCGGCAAATCCACTCTGTTGCGGATTCTCGCGGGCGATGTGACTCCCGACAGCGGCGAAATCGCCATGCGAAAACGCATCCGCCTCAGCTATGTTGAACAGGACTCGAAATTTGAGCCCGGGGCGACCGTGCGTTCCGCCGCCCAGCGCGCGATGGAGCAAGCTGCGGTGCCGGAGTCGGAGCGGGGCACTCGCTTCGCCGAAACGCTGGGCCGCGCTGGCTTTGAAAACCTGGAAGCCGAGGCTTCCGCTCTATCCGGCGGCTGGCAGAAACGGCTCGCGATTGTCGAGGCGATTGTTCAAGGACCGGACATCCTGCTGTTGGACGAGCCGACGAATCACCTTGACTTGGCGGGAATCGAGTGGCTCGAAGCCTTGCTCGAGGCCGCATCCTTCGCATGCGTGGTGGTCAGTCACGATCGCTATTTTCTTGAGAACGTTGCCACCGAAATGGCGGAACTGAACCGGACCTATCCGGATGGGCTCCTGCGTGTTTCCGGAAGCTACAGCCGGTTTCTGGAGAAGAAAGAAGAATTCCTGCATTCCCAGTCTAAGCGCCAGGAAGCGCTGGAGAACCTGGTTCACCGGGAGATCGAGTGGCTGCGCCGTGGTGCTAAAGCAAGAACGAGAAAATCCAAGGCGCGCATCGACAAGGCAGGCGAGCTGATGGGTGAACTCGCAGACCTGAATTTCCGGCGCCGCAGCGCAAGCGCACAAATTGACTTCTCCGCCACCGATCGAAAGACCAAGCGCCTGATCGAACTGGAAGACGTGTCGTGCGAGATTGGCGGTCGCACCCTTTTTGCAGGACTCAACTTCGTGATCACCGCCGGAATGAGGGTGGGATTAGTCGGACCAAACGGCAGCGGAAAAACCAGCTTGCTTCGAATATTGCGCGGAGAATCGTCCCCGGCAAGCGGCCAGATTCAGCGCGCCGATTGGCTGCGCATTGTTTACTTCGACCAGAGCCGTGAACTGGACCCGGATATAACACTGCGCCGCGCTCTGGCTCCGGAAGGCGATTCCGTGGTGTATCAAGACCGCCAGGTCCACGTGGCCTCGTGGGCGGCAAAGTTCCTGTTTTCCGGTGAGCAACTGAATCAACCAGTTGGCAAGCTTTCGGGTGGCGAACGGGCGCGGGTTCTGATCGCGCAGCTCATGCTGCAGCCCGCCGACGTTCTCCTGCTCGATGAGCCCACTAACGACCTCGACATCCCAACGCTCGACATCCTCGAAGAAAGTCTGCTGGAGTTTCGCGGCTCGCTCGTCCTGGTGACGCACGATCGCTACATGCTGGACCGCGTATCCACTGTGGTTCTCGGGCTGGACGGGCAGGGAAGCGCGGGGCTTTTCGCGGACTACTCTCAGTGGGAGTCATGGCTGGAAGAGAACGAGCAGACCAAGAAGAAAGATGCGCGGCCCGCTGCGCGCTCTTTTGCGTCGGCGGAGAACACGCGGCAATCTCCCGGGAAAAGGAAACTGTCATACTTGGAAGCGCGCGAATATGACTCCATCGAGCTGCGCGTTGCCGACGCCGAGCTTGAACTGCAGGCCAAGCGCGATCAACTGGAAGATCCCGAGATTGTCAGCGACTCTCCGCGCCTGGTGACCGCTCACGCCGAGATGGAAGCGGCTCAGGAAAAAGTGGATCAGCTTTATGCCCGCTGGGCTGAGCTGGAAAAGAAGAAGACCTGAGTTTTATCCCCGATCGATTCAGGATGCCAGACAAAAGGCAATGATCGTGTTTCCGTGAGTTCCCGTACTCGCTTCAACCGTTTTGAGCAACGCAGATTCCAGATCGTCGGGATCAGACTTCATCTCGCAAGCGGCAATCTCCTCGTCCGAAACCCCGTGATAGCAGAGTTCGCAGACCCCTAAGCCGTCTTCGGATCGAACTGGCGGTCCAAAAACGCGACAGGTCATGGGGCGGGATTCATAGAGTTCACAATTCCCCGTTTCAGGATCGAGTGCGGGGCAAGGCTCGTCGTTCGCAAAATCAGAGAAGCGTTGAGCCGCGTCGTCTCCCTCGTCCAAAATACCGCTGACCGAATCGCCGGGAAAATCTCCAGATAACCGGGCCACCGACTCGCGAGCGCGTCTGCGAACGCCCTCAGCACGCTCGGGCGCGCGCAATTCCAGATCGGCAAGTCCTCGTCGCAGCCGCAGCGCATCGAGTTGATTGATGGGGAATGCTCCGATGCAGCACTGTGTACACCCAGGGCGACAAACCAGCCACTCGCCACTGCGGCGTGCCGCCTCAGCCAGTGCGGAGTCGACGATCTGAATCAGCTGCTGATCTTTGACCGAAAGGGCTTTGGCGCGATCGGAAGGTGGCGAATGACGCGGCATGACGATACCTGGATGATACAACTCAATCGTTTCCGGCGAGTACTTCTTCAAAGACGATCTCTGCCCTACTCGTAGCGGAGCGCCTCCACCGGCTCCATGCCAGCGGCTTTCAACGCGGGCCACATGCCCGATACTATGCCGACGAAGGTAAGAATCAGGAATGCGGTCAACATCACGCTGAAATTTGTCCTCAGGAAGATGTCGCCCTCGTGATTGGCCGTCTTATACATGTCGGAGTAGAGTGGCATAGGTGGAATCGTGTGCGCCAGCACGACAGAAACCAGCATTCCCACCGCACCGGCAACGAAGGTGAGTACCAGCGCCTCTACCAGAAACTGCAGCGCGATATCGCGATTGCGTGCCCCGAGCGCCTTTCGCAAACCTACCTCTTTGGTGCGTTCGGTTACGCTGACCAGCATGATATTCATTACGCCCACGCCGCCCACTCCCAGCGTCAATGCCCCCACGAACCCCAGGATCAATCGCAGCGCGATTCCGAATTGTTCAATGTCCTTGGTGTCATCCACCGTATCCCACTCGGGAGTCGACTTGTCATCCTTGGGATTGAAATTGTGGCGTCGGGCCAGCACTTCCCGCACCTGCGCCAGCGCCGCCTTGTGCAGCAGCGGCGTGACCGCCTGAAACACAATCATATGGGGATCGCGCTCATCGTTGATATCCCTCATGCTTTCGAAAGGCATGAAGACGTTCTCGTTGTCCGGTCCGTTGTTGGACGAGTCCTGGATCTTAAGTTGCAGCAGTCCGATCACATCCCAGGTTTCCCCGTTGATGGTTACGTGGTCGCCCACGGGATCACGGCCGCCGAACACCTTCTTGGCGGCATTGGGTCCAAAGATAAGAACGTGACGGTGTTCGCTGAAGTCGCTCTCTTCGAAATAGCGGCCTTCGGCAATATTTAGCTTGCGCAGTTCGCGATAGGGATACTGGACCGCCTTTGTCTGGACAGAGATAACTTTGTCGCCGTACTTGTAAGCGAACGGATCATCCCACTCCGCACTCACTAAACGAACCAGCGGAGCTTCGTCGCGGATGGCCTGAACATCTTCATACTTGAAGTGAATACGCTTGCCGGCGCGTTCACCGCCAGCTTGCATACTGGTCTGACCCTCCCAAACCATGATGACGCTGTTTCCGATACCGAGAAAGGCATTGAGCACGCCCTGGCTTACGCTTTCACCGTAGCCGAGCAGCAGCACCACGGTCGTCAGGCCCCACACGATCCCCATCATGGTCAGGATTGACCGAAGACGGTTGCGGGTCAGGGCATCCCAGCTTTGCAGGATCAGTTCTTTTATCTGCATTCGGCTACTCGTGATTCGGCTACTCCTGGCGCAGGCATTCAATCGGACTGAGCGCCGCGGCGCGCTGCGCCGGATACATTCCCGCGCCCACCGTGATCAATCCCAGCGTCAACAGCGACAAGACAATCGCAAACGGAGAGATCACGGGATGCGGAACAAAATCCGGCAACGGCAGTTGATTCATCGCAATGCAAGTCCCAACGCCGATGCCAATACCGAGGGCCCCGCTGATCATCATCAGCGCGGATGATTCGGCGAAGAACTGGTTGCGAATGTCGCCCGCTGTGGCTCCCAAAGATTTGCGGACACCGATCTCGCGAGTCCGTTCCGTCACCACAACCAGCATGACGTTCATCACTCCGATACCTCCGAGCGTAAGCGTCATCAGAGCCACCGCTCCGAAGAAGATGGTCATGATGTCGAAGATTCGCTCCACCAGTTTCGAACCATCCAAAGTATCCCAGATGAAGAGCGCGTCTTTGTCGCTGGCATCGAAGTGGTGCTCACGCCCCAGAATCTGGTAAAGCTGCTGTATCGCCTCCTCATGATGGTCCGGATCGGCAACTTCAACCACCAGGTTGTTGATCCATCCCTTGAAGATACCGGGCCGCTCCGAGGGCGGAAAATCACGCGCCATCGCTGCATAGGGAACAAAAAGTTGAGTATTGTCTGGGCCGCTTCCGTAACTGCCATTCTGCTTCTTCTTTTCGAGTACACCGATCACGCTGTAGGGCGAGCCGTTCATCATCAGGACCTCTCCAATGGCGGGCCTGCCGGGAAATAGCTGGTCACGGGACTCGACCCCGAGAATAACGACCCGCCGGGCCTCCCGATCGTCATCTTCCGTCATCAATCGGCCTTCCTGCACCTTAAGCGAGCGGAAGCGCTGGTAATCGGACCACACACCGCGCACGGGACGCGAAGCCGCGTTATAACGGCTCACTTCGGCGACGTTTCGCCTCAGCTCCGGGCTGACAGTCTTGATTAAATAGGCTTCCTGCTTGATTAGATAAGCATCGTTGATTGATAGCCGAACGGGCCGCCCGGCGGCGTATCCACCCGCTTGTTCACTGGTTCGTCCACCCCAGATGATGGCCAGATCGACACCAATCGTCTTCAGGCGTTCTTTCTGATCGCGGCTGAATCCTTTTCCGAGGCCCACCAGCAGAATGACGGACGTGATGCCCCAGATGATCCCGAACATCGTCAGGAAGCTCCGCAATCTGTGGGCCGCCATCGACGTGGCTGTCTGCTGCAACACCTCCCGCAAGTCCAAGGCCTCACATCCCTCCATTTATTGGACCGAGCCAACGCGAAAGTGTTAGCCGAGCCCAGAAAAGCTCTCTCTCCACAGCTTGAGAATCGAGGGTACGCCGCATCGACTTCCCCTGTATATTCTTCTAGGTGTTCTGAGGTTTCGCGGTCGAATAGCGCGTGCTACCTGCGTGCGCCGCTATAGACTCTACGCGAAGTGCATCATGAAAGTTCCAGACCCATGCTTTATCGGCGTGGACGTCGGCGGCACGAAAGTGGCGGCCGGCCTCGTAGATTCCGTAGGCGAAATCACCCACCAGGCACGCATTCCGATGGTGGCAACCGATGCCGCCGCCGGCTTGGCCGCCGTGACCTCCGCCATTGACTCAGTGCTTGCTTCGGCTGAGCACAAACCGGAGTTGAAAGGCCTAATCTCCGGCATCGGCATCTGCGCCCCAGGTCCGCTCGATCCGCGAACCGGCGTCGTCATCAACCCTCCGAATCTTCCGGGCTGGCGCAACTTCCCATTAGCTGACTTAGTGTCTAAGGCTTATCGCTTGCCCGTTCGAGTCGACAACGACGGCAACGCCGCCGCCCTAGCGGAAGCCATATGGGGTGCTGGGCGCGGTTATCGAAACGTTTTCTGTGCCACCATCGGCACCGGAATCGGCACCGGCATTGTGTTCGACGGCCACATTTATCATGGCCGCACCGGAGCCGCAGCCGAGGGCGGTCACAACACCATCGACTATCGCGGCCCGCGCTGCGGATGCGGGAAGCTGGGTTGCATCGAAGCCCTGGCTTCCGGCCCCGCCATTGCCCGCAGCGCCTCGGAGAAAATCGCTGCCGGTCGCCGCTCTTCCATCCTGGAATTGGCCGAAGGCCGTATCGACCAGATCAGCAGTGAGATGGTGGGTAGAGCCTACTGCGCAGGCGATTCCCTGGCCAAAGAGGTTTTGGAAGAGACGGCGATGTTCCTCACCGTGTGGCTGGGAAATATCGTTGACCTGCTCGAACCCGACGTTATGATAATCGGCGGCG
>JBAUYE010000312.1:0-12634 GCA_049584615.1 Candidatus Sulfotelmatobacter sp. | reverse complement strand
GAGTGCATCTAACGGAGCAGATGGCCGGATACGTGGCGGAGCAAGAAGCGTTGCTCCGGGTTCAAGGATTGAAGAAGGTTTTCCGGTCCGGCGAATCGGACCTGGTGCTCTGTGAGAACTTATCGTTTCAGGTGAAGCGCGGTGAGATGCTGGCGATTGTGGGCGAGTCGGGAGCGGGGAAGAGTACTTTGTTGCACATACTCAGCGCTCTTGATCAGGCTTCCGCAGGTGACGTATACTGCGCGAAATTGCAACTGAACTCGTTGTCGGCGGACGAAGCAGCGGAGTTTCGCAATCGCGAGGCGGGCTTTGTCTGGCAGTTTCACTACCTGCTGCCGGAGTTCACGGCTGCGGAAAACGTCGCAATGCCGCTGCTGGTGCGGGGACGCACCTGGGCAGAGGCGGAGCCGGAAGCTTCACGCTGGTTGCGTGAGGTCGGGTTGGAGCAGCGCGCGCATCATCGCTCGGGAGAACTTTCGGGCGGCGAGCAACAGCGCGTGGCTCTGGCACGGGCGCTCATTAGCGGTCCAAAACTCTTGCTGGCGGATGAGCCTACCGGGGACCTCGATGGACAGACGGCGGAAGCGGTTTTCGAACTGATCGCGCGACTACATCGCGAGCACCAGCTAACCTCCCTGATTGCAACGCACAACCTGTCATTCGCGCGGCGTTGTCATCGGGTGTTGCGGCTACAGCGGGGGCGGGTGGAAGAGATCAGGCCGGAGTCGTTGCCGGTATAGGAGGCGGTGAAGGTCAGGCAAGATTGGAAGGCAAAGATTAGCAAGGCAAAGATTAGTAAGACAATGTGCAAGAAAATCGGAATCATCGGCAGCCCAGGACGACTTGAACAGGTTCCTTCGGTAACATAATAGATACGTTCGGGTACTTGGGTCGATGGCCGTTTGATTGCATAATGGAATGGTGATGGCAAACAAGAAGCACGACGGGACCACCACCGGGCCAGGTTTTCAGTAGGGTCGAGCGGGAACAAGCCTTCTCGGCCGGAAGGGTTCAGGGGGAAGGGGCATTATGTTCGAACGTTATACGGAGAAAGCCAGGCGCGTGATTTTCTTTGCGCGCTACGAAGCAAGCCAGTTCGGGTCTCCTTATATAGAGACCGAGCACCTGCTGCTGGGGCTCCTGCGCGAAGACAAGGCCCTGACCAATCGATTCCTGCGGTCGCACGCCTCGGTCGAGTCCATCCGGAAGCAGATCGAGGGTCACACCACCATTCGCGAAAAGGTATCGACCTCGGTCGATCTTCCGCTGAGCAACGAATGCAAGCGCGTGCTGGCCTATGCCGCGGAAGAAGCGGAGCGCCTCTCGCACCGCCACATCGGCACTGAACATTTGCTTTTGGGTTTACTAAGAGAAGAGAAGTGCTTTGCCGCCGAGATTCTTCACGAGCGCGGCCTGCGGCTGGCGACCATCCGCGAAGAATTGGCGCGTACCAGCCAGGAAAAAGCACAGCCGCAACGGCAGCGTGAGTCGTCGCTGCTGAGCGAGTTTTCCCGCGATCTCACCCAGGCGGCAATGGACAGCCAGCTCGATCCGTTGGTCGGCCGCGACGGCGAACTGGAACGCGTAGTGCAGATTCTTTGCCGCCGGACCAAGAACAATCCGGTGCTGATCGGCGAGCCGGGCGTGGGCAAAACGGCGATCGTCGAAGGCCTCGCGCAACGCATTGCCGACGGCGAAGTTCCGTCATTCCTCGCGGACAAGAGAATTCTGGCGCTCGATCTCTCGTTGATAGTCGCCGGAACGAAGTATCGTGGACAGTTCGAAGAGCGGCTGAAGACCATCATGAAAGAGCTGATGGAGTCGCAGAATTCCATCATTTTTATTGATGAACTGCATACGCTGGTGGGCGCGGGATCGGCGGAAGGGTCGCTGGACGCGGCCAATATACTGAAGCCGGCTCTGTCGCGCGGCGAGATTCAGTGCATCGGCGCAACCACTCCTGGAGAATACCGGAAGTCGATTGAGAAAGACCGCTCGCTGGAGCGCCGTTTCCAGGCCGTAAAAGTTCCGCCGCCGAACGAGGCGGACGCGGTGAAAGTTCTGTTCGGCATCAAGGACCGCTACGAAAAGTTCCATGCAGTCACTTATACCGACGATGCCATCAACTTCGCGGTGTCGCATTCGAATCGCTACATTCCCGACCGCTTCCTGCCGGATAAGGCGATCGACCTGGTCGACGAAGCCGGAGCGCGGGTGAAGTTGCGCCAGACTTCGCAGCCGGAAGAAATCTCGGAAGTGCAGAAGCGGATCAAGTTCATCGTGCACCGCATGGAAAATGCCATCGCGAACCATGAGTTCGAGAAGGCTCGTTTCTACTCGGACGAAGAGCGCAAGGAGCGCGAGAATCTGCGGGCCCTGCGCGAAAAGTATCATCTGGATGAGTCTTCTACCGGCGTAGTCGGCCGCGAAGACATCGAAGATGTGGTTTCGCGCTGGACCGGCGTTCCCATTACCTCGATTAAGGAAGAAGAGACGCAGAAGCTGCTGCGCATCGAGGAAGAGCTGCACAAGCGCATTATTTCGCAGGATAAATCAATCAGCGCGCTGGCCCGGGCGATCCGGCGTTCACGCGCGGGGTTGAAGAATCCGAACCGGCCGATTGGCTCGTTCCTGTTCCTGGGCCCGACCGGCGTCGGCAAGACAGAAGTTGCCCGCACCCTGGCGCAATTCATGTTCGGGACGGAAAAGGCTTTGGTCCGGTTCGACATGTCCGAGTTCATGGAGAAGCATTCGGTCTCAAAGCTGATCGGTTCGCCTCCGGGATATGTGGGCTACGAAGAGGGTGGCCAGCTGACAGAACGTGTCAAGAGAGCGCCATATTCCGTCGTTCTGCTCGACGAAATCGAAAAGGCGCATCCCGATGTGTTCAACATTCTGCTGCAGGTTTTTGAAGATGGCCAGCTTACCGACGGTCTCGGCAACACGGTCGACTTCAAGAACACGATCCTCATCATGACGTCGAACATTGGGGCGCGGCACCTGCAGAAGCGTGAGGGTTTTGGCTTCCAGTCGACTAAAGATGAAATGGTTTCGGGCAAGGTCGAGGAGTTGGTAAAGGGCGAGGTAAAACGCACCTTCAATCCCGAATTCCTGAACCGGTTGGACGAGATCATTCTGTTCCTGGCGCTGAGCGAGGCCGACCTGATCCAGATTCTGGAACTCATGGTCACACAGCTCAACACGAACCTGGCGCAGAAGTCGATCACAGTGACCGTCGCGGATGAGGCCAAGAAGTGGATCCTCAACCAGACCCTCACCGACCGGACCTACGGAGCGCGGCCGCTGCGCCGGGCGCTGCAGAAATATATTGAAGACCCGCTGTCGGAGGCGCTGATTCAGGGAACTATCACTACGCGTCCGGCATTCATCGAGGTCTTTCTCGAAGACAACAAGCTGTTCTACCGTCCGGTGGACGCGGAGAAGACCGAGGGCGTTTTGCTTTACGAGAATAGCTAACCGCGGCCATCAGCCGTCAGCGCGAGCTGGCGGCTTTTGTTTGCCGGCAATCGTTTTGCCGCCTATCCCGGTTAGCGCACGAGCGTAGTTGCGAATAGTTTCAGGCCGAGACTTCATATAGATGAACTGCCCCTCGCGACGAGTCGCGATGAGGTTCGCATCCGCCAAAATCTTCAGATGATGCGAAATCGTCCCCGGGGTCAGCTTGTACTTTTCCACAATCTGCCCGCAAAACATCTCCTTACATGAGGAGATCCCTTCAAAGATCCGCAAGCGCGTGGGATCGCTCAATGCCTTGGAGATCCTCGCTAACTCCCTTTGGTCCATATGCTAAGTCCTTGGCCGTCCAGGTTCTCCAAAGAAACTGAACCTCGGATACTTTGATAATCATCAAACTGTTAAAATAAGTCAAGTTCTGCGCCACCGTAAGGTTGGCGGCAGATCCGTACTTGGAGGAATCCTATGTCGAAAAGATTTGAAGGCAAAACGGTAGTGATCACCGGCGGCAATAGCGGAATTGGACTGGCCACGGCCAAATTGTTCCACGAAGAGGGCGCTAAAGTTGCCATCTCAGGACGCGATCAAAAGACTCTCGATGAAGCGGTAAGAACCATAGGCAACGGGACGCTTGCGGTGAAGGCCGATGTTTCCAAATTGGCGGACATCGATAAGTTATTCGCGCAAGTGGCCGCGAAGTTTGGCAAGATCGACGCTCTCTTTGCCAATGCCGGCATCGCTAAGTTCGCTCCGGCAAGCGACAGCGGTGAGCAGCTATTTGACGAAACATTCGACACTAATGTGAAGGGCCTGTATTTCACGTTGCAGAAGGCCCTTCCCTACCTGAACGATGGCGCCGGAATCGTGCTGAATTCTTCAGTAGTCAATTCCAAAGGCAATGTCGCGACCAGCGTTTATTCGGCCAGCAAGGCCGCGGTGCGTTCCCTGGCGCGCACCTTTGGGGCGGAGCTGGTGGATCGCGGCATTCGGGTAAATGTCGTCAGCCCGGGTCCAATCACAACTCCCATCTTCGGACGAACCGGGCTGCCGCAAGCGGCAATCGACGAATTCGCGGAGGGCATCAAGACGCGGGTCCCCATGAAGCGGTTCGGCACGCCCGAAGAAGTGGGCCATGCCGTACTCTTCCTGGCCGGCAACGAGGCTTCTTATATCACTGGCGTGGACTTGAATGTGGACGGCGGAACGGGACAGATTTGAGTCGCCGGAGTACGGCCCCCGGCGGCATCTTTAGGCCGTCAGCACGAGCTGACGGCTTTTGTTTTTTGCGACCCAATTCGATTTTGTGAATCCAGAAACGCTACACTTAACCTGGAGGCATGTCATGGACAAGGTCAACCTAGCCGACAAGTTCGCCAAGATCTCGGAGTACTACAAGCCACACATCGCCGGCGAGCTCAACGGCCAGATGGTTAAACTGGTCAAGACCAAAGGCGAGTTTGTGTTTCACCATCACGACAATGAGGACGAGATGTTTCTGGTGGTGAAAGGCCGGTTCCGCATGGAGTTTCTCGACCGGCATGAGTGGATCGAAGAAGGTGAGTTCATCGTCATACCGCGCGGCGTGGAGCATCGTCCGGTCGCCGACGAAGAATGCTGGCTTCTTCTGTTTGAGCCGGCGTCCACGCTGAACACCGGCAACGTAGTCAACGAGCGCACGGTGGCTCAACTGGAGCGGGTTTAGCGATGGAGCTTACGGTGTACTCTGCAGCGTGGTGTCCCGATTGCCGCGAGGCTAAGCGATTTCTGGAAAAGCACAACATTCCCTACAAAGACATCGACGTCGAAACCACGCCGGGCGCGCTGGAAGAGGTCGCCAAGCACGCCGGCAAGCAGGCCATTCCGCAATTTGTGATTGATGGCGAGTGGGTCCAGCCCTACGTTCCGGGCAAGGGGTTTCTTTACGAGCAAATGGCCAAGCGGCTGGGAATCGTGAAGCCTTAAGCTCTCAGTAACCCCAGCCGCTAAGTGCTTTCATTCCAGTCCCGAAACGCCGATTTCACCCGCACGTTCACCTCCTTAAGAAACTTCTCAGTATCCCCTGTTCATCATCTTCCGTACCGTGGCAAACCCTTGCCGGACAAGGGAAGATGGCCACTCATGTCCGCACCGGAAATTCCGCAGGAGCCGAGCCCGGTCAGCGACAGCTGGCAGCAGATGGTGCAGGCCGTGCTCGCGGTGGTGCTGCTGGTCGGCGCCGTGGCCATGTTCCACTACTACGCTCCCGTCACGACCGAGGGCGTGCAGCCCGACGAACTGCAGAAGCAGGTAACCCAGCTTAGCCAGCAGGTGGCGCAGCTCGAAAAAGAGCAGGCAATGCCGGCGCTGGTGCTGAACCGGTATCGCAATTCCATCGGCTACATTTACGGGGTGTACGACGTCGGTTTCGCAAACCAGCCCGCAACCATTCGCGCCCGCGTTTCCGGAACCGGATTTCTCGTAGGCGACGGACTGCTGGCTACGAACCGGCATGTGGCCGAGCCATGGTATGGCGATAGCGAGGCGGAAGGGCTGATCCAGCAAGGCGCAACGGCCATGCTGGAAAGTTTAGTTGTCTTTTTTCCAAACTCGTTAACGCCCGTGAACCTGACTCCGGGCGCGGTTTCTTCCACCAGCGACCTGGCCGTACTGAAGATCGAGAACAAACAGGCGCTGAATGGACTAGCAGTGCTGCCTCTGGCTAAAGGAGTCGCCGCGCCTGGGGAATTGGTGACGGTCATCGGCTATCCTATGGGAATTGCGGGAATGGTGGCCAAGTCGCCGACCGGGATCTACCAGAGGCTGGCGTACCGGCATAACGACATCACGGCGGCCAGCGAACTGGCGGCGCTGTCGCTCATTCGTCCATCGACTACATGCGGGCATCTCGGCGATGTGGTGGGTGACAAGTTGATTTACGATGCTCCGACAGCCCACGGCGGCAGCGGCGGACCGGTGTTCGATTCAAACGCCGAGGTGATCGGTGTGAACTCCGCCTACATTGACGGATTTTCCGGCGGCACGCTCGGAGTCTCCGCGGAAGCACTGAGGCCCCTGATCGAGGCGGCGCAGAAGAAGCCCTAGACTCGGCCAGACCAGATCGCAGCCGTCGATTCACGGCGCGGAGACCATCACCTTAAAACCTTCGCACCTTCATGCAGGCGCTGATCGCCTGAGGCGGAGGCATCGCCTGAGGCTGCGTAGGCCACCGCCGCTCCAATGAGAGCAGGAACGATAAAGGCATGGCCCCCCGTCGCTTCGGCAACAAATACTACGGCAGCCAGTGGTGTCTTATAGCCTGCGGAGATGAACGAGGCCATCCCAACGGCGGCATAAAGGCCAAGGCTGGAGCTGTGGACAACGGATTGACCGAAAGCTGTTCCGATACTCCCACCGGTAAGAAACAGCGGAACAAACATGGCGCTGACGCCGCCCGCAGCGAGGGTAGAGAGGGTCGCGCCGAGCTTGAGCACACTAAAAATTAGGAGTTGCAAAGTGCTGTGGTGATTGCTCAGGATGTCCACCGCCTCGTAGTTCGGGCCGATCGGCACGAGGTTGCCGGGATAGATATGCAGGAAAAGGAGACCGCAAAGTCCCGTCAGCAAGCCACCGATCGCGAGCTTCAGCCAGTGCGGCCAGGACCACGCTACAAAGAAACTGCGAACCCGTCGGAAGGTAATGACGAACACCATGGCAATCAGCCCAACGATCAGGCCGAGCAGCGCGCTCCAGTAGAGGTCGCTGCGGACAAATCCTGTCGAGCCGGCAAAATCGAAAAGTGGCGCGGCGCTCAGAAAGGAACTGAGCGTCACAAAGGATATGACCGACGCGATCAGTGATGGCACCAGGGCTTCGTGGGCCAGGTCGTCACGGTAGGGCATTTCCAGTGCGAACACGATGCCGGTAAGCGGTGCGCGAAACACCGCCGACATGCCCGCCGCCGCGCCGCAGATCAACATGATCCGGCGGTCCCGATCATCAAGGTGCAGACGCCGCAGCTTTGTCCAAAGCCAGGAGCCTATCGCTCCGCCGCCGTAGATGCTGGGCCCTTCCAGTGCGGCGCTGCCTCCAAATCCCACCGTCGCAATGGCCGCAACCAGCTTGGGCACGAAGCACCGCGTATCGATCCTGCCCTCATGCTCATGGTAGGAGCGGATAATCTCTTCGGTGGAATGTTCGTTGGGATCCGGAGTAAGAAACTGCATTATGAATCCGGTGACGATGAATCCCAGAACCAATCCCGGCACAATCGCCCAGTGATGGCGCAGGTAGTAACCCAACACCGCGGGCCACAACTTCCCAAGGATGATTACGACGATTGCGGTGATCACCAGGCCAGTGGTCAAGCCGATGACGGGTGCAATGACGAGCCACTTACGAAGGTCGCGGGCGTAGACGACCCTCAAGTCTTCCTGAAACAAGGAGATGTACTTGCGAAGCAGCGGGTGCTGCAAGAACCAGTTCGTGCCCCGTCGTCGTAGCGGGCCACTCGTGTTCGCGAGCTTTCTGCTTCCGGCAATCCTCATGCTTGCTTTTTCAACGCGGCCGTGGCGCGTGGAATGGAGACTTCCTTGCCCTGGCGCATGATGCGGCGGAGAGCGCCCACCAGTTCGGGTCCGGCTGACCGCAACTCGTCGTGATGATGGAGCGCCAGTTCGCCGAGGACCTTCTCTCCCTTTGGGGTGAGGGCGAGCAGGACCTCGCGGCGATCGTCATGGGCGCGCGTACGATGGACGAAGCCTCCGGCTTCCAGGCGGTTCACCAGTTCGACGGCGCTATGGTGGCGGATCTGCATGCGGGTCGCCAGTTCGCGAATCCGCGGCCGCACCCCGGGCGGCATCCCCTTGATGGCCAGCATTAGTTGATATTGGCCGCGTTCCAGGCCGGCCCGCTTCACCACTTGCTCGCTGAAGTGGAGGAAGCGGCGGATCTGGTAACGAAACTCCGCCAATGCCTGGTAGTCTGACAAGTTAAGCTTCTTCATGCCGCGATTGTATCGTGCCGCGATCCAGTAGCACCCTTTCAGTATATCGTAAGACGATATAAATGGAAAGTGAGACAGGCGCATGGCAACCCTTTCCCACGATGGCTGTTTTGTGAAACACTTGGACCCCAGAAAAAGCGAATTGAAACAGGATAAAATGACAACTTCCAAACTGGCCCTGACGGTAGTCTGTTCCGCCTTGTTCTCCTTCACCATCCCCGTGTTTTCCCAGGAATTGAACTCAACATTCGCCCGCGATCCCGGCCAGGCCATTGATCAGCAGTACACAGACCAGATTCGCAAATACACCACGGATCCGTCGTTCATCTCCCCGCTGGTGGACTACCTCCCAGCCTCGAAAACCGTCCCCACGCCCGCCAAGGTGCTGGGCGATGTCTCCGGCGCGCCTGACATGCTTCCCTACGCCGAGGATGTTTACAAATATTTCCGCCTGCTCGAGGCCAGCAGCCCACGAGTGAAGGTCTTTACTATCGGCCACTCCGAGGAAGGACGGGAGATGATCGCGGCGGCCATCGCCGACCCAAAACTCCTAGCCAGCGCGAAAGAAAATGACGCGCGCCTGGCGCAGCTCGCGGATCCCCGCACCATCGGCCTCGACGATGCCAAAGCCCGCCCGCTCCTCGACCAGTCCTGGCCCGTCTACTACATCACCGGTACCATCCACTCCCCTGAGACCGGCGCTCCCACGGCCCTGATGGAACTCGCCTATCGTCTGGCGGTCGACGATGCGCCCTACATCAAGTACATCCGTTCGCACATGATCGTGCTCATTACTCCCGTGGTTGAAGTCGACGGCCGCGACCGCATGGTCGATATCTATAAATGGCACAAAGCTCATCCCGGCCAGATTTGGCCGCACCTTCTTTACTGGGGCCACTATGTCGCCCACGACAACAACCGCGACGCCATGGCTATGACGCTCGACCTGACCCGGAACGTTCTCAATACCTATCTTGACTGGCATGCGCAGGTGTTGCACGACCTGCATGAGTCGGTTCCATTTCTTTATGACAACACGGTGGGAGACGGCCCTTACAACGCGTGGGTGGATCCCACTCTCGCCGACGAATGGGCAGAACTGGGCTGGAACAACGTCGCCCAGATGCAGAGCTTCGGCATGCCAGGAGTCTTCACCCACGGCGACTTCGATACCTGGAGTCCCGGCTACCTGATGTTCCTGGCCGGCATGCACAACGGCATCAGCCGTCTCTATGAAACTTTCGGCAATGGAGGCGCCGATACCGAAAAACGCATCCTCCGCCCGGAAGATTACTCACGCACCTGGTACAGGCAGAATCCTCCGCTTCCCGTGGTGAACTGGTCACAGCGCGATAACAACAATTACGAAGAAAGCGCCCTGCTCTCAACTCTCTCTTATTTCTCGCATAGTACCCACCATTTCCTCGAGAACTACTACCTTAAGAGCAAGCGTGCTGTCGAAAAACCATTGCTGGAAGGCCCGGCCGCGTACGTGATCCCTGCCGACCCAACCGAGGCGAATCGCCAGATCGAATTACTCAAGGCATTGAAGCGCCAGCACGTAGAGATAGAACAGTTGTCCGATGCGGCCACTTCCGTCGTCCCCGGGGAAAAGCGCGGAGACAAGCCAAAGCAGGAAACCTTCCCGGCCGGCAGCATCGTTATCCGCATGGATCAGCCCTACTCCCGCGTTGCCGACGCGCTGCTCGACCGTCAGTTCTGGGCCTCCGGAGACCCACAGAAGCATCCCTACGACGACACCGGCTGGTCCTTTACTCACCTCTTCAATCTGAAAGTTGTCCGCGTTGTCGATCCTGCGATCTTGAAGTCGAAGATGACTCCTCTTGACGATCCCGCAACGCTAGCCGGAAAGATCTCCGGATCCGGCACAGTGCTTGCGGTCGCGAACACCGGGCAGATTTCTCTCCTGTCCCTGGCCTACAAACTCAAAGGTGCGACCATCCAGATCGCTGAAAAAGCTTTCGATGCCGACGGCAAACATTTCGCCGCTGGCTCGTTGCTTATCACCGCCGCTCCGGATAACGCCACCGGAATTCTGCACGATCTCTCACTCGATGCATCGCGACTGGGCGCAGCGCCGTCGGTGGCTGTCCACGCGGTCACCGCTCCCCGTATCGCCTTCATGCACACCTGGCTAGGCACCCAGACGGAAGGCTGGTGGCGCTATGCCTTCGATACGGCGGGCGTGCCCTACGATTACATCAACACGCAAACTGTCGGCGCCGAGGAAAACCTGCGCGCCAAGTACGACGTCATCGTCTTCGCTCCCATCGGACGCGCCTCCGCGCTTGAAATTATCAACGGCATCCCCATGTGGAACAATCCTATGCCGTGGCAGAAATCTGAATTAACCCCAAACCTCGGCGCCATCGACAGCACCGCCGATATACGCCCTGGCCTCGGTTATGAGGGCCTTGCTCATCTGAAGCATTTTGTTGAACAAGGTGGGCTGCTCGTCACCTGCGAAGACACAGCGCAGTTCGCCATCGATACCGGTCTCGCCCCCGGCGTCAGCCTTGCACCTCATGACGACGCGCGTGTCACCGGCACGGTGCTCAACACCGTCTTCGTTGCTCCTGACCATCCGGCTGCCTTCGGCTACGGAGCCGGGGTTCCTGTCATCAGCGCCAGCGGCATGGTCTTTAATGTCAGCAATATACTTGGCCGCACCGGAGGCCGCATGTTGATGGATCCCTTGAGCGACCCCTTCGACCCCTATGCAAAGCGGCCGACCGGCCGCGGCAGCGTCGAAGACAGCGACGAACCACAGGGCAGAAAGATCACCGAACCCGAGCCGCTGGTGAAGCAGCAGCCATGGGAGCCAAAGCCGCTGGATGAGGAACAGACGCGCAACAACCCGCTAGTGATTCCGGTTCAGAGCCGGCCTGACGTCATCCTGCGCTTTTCCGATGCCAAGACGCTTTTGCTCGACGGACTGCTCGACAAGCCTTCGTCGATCGCCGAGCATGCCGTCGTCGTGGATGCGCACCTGGGACAGGGAAATGTGCTGCTGTTCGGCAACAACCCCGTCTATCGCGGCGAGACCATCGGCACCTACGCCCTGGTATTCAACGCAATCCTCAACTACCAGCACCTCGGGCGCGAAACCGCGCCTGCGGACAAGCATTAGTTCGACTTGCAATGCGGAGTGCCGTACAGTGCCAGGCCATGGTCGGCATGTTACACTTTCTAATTCGCAGACAATTGCCCTCTAACACAGGACATTCGACCCGCACATGCTTCTTTCCAAGGAATATGTGGGCTACCTGGCCCGCGAAGTTACCAAGAGACTGATTGCCGCGAAGGCCATCGAGACCTCCTCCTTGCCCAAGGTCACGGAGCGCGTCCATGCCGCCCTGCTCGAAGAACTCACCCTCGAAGACCGCATCAACGACGAAGTCCGCGTCATTCTCGAAGCTTATTCCGAAGAGATGAACAAGACCGGCGCCAACTACCAGGAAATGTTCCGCAAGGTGAAGACCGAACTGGTGCGCAAATACAAGGCGGTGCTGTGAGGCTGAGCCGCGACAAAGTGAACGTGCTGGCGCGCGCCGTCGCCGACGCGCTCAAGCAGATCGACGAAGTCGACTTCATCGAAGACCCCAACACCATCCGCCAGGAAACCCGAAAAATTCTCGAAGACCTGCTCAATCAGGAGGCGCGGATTGACCAGTCCGCCCGGCTGAAGATCGAGAGCCAGAAGCGCACCATCCTCGAAGGCTCGCAGGAGTGGGACATCCTCTACCGCAAGTATTACAACGAGGAAGTGAAGAAGCTGGGGATTTGAAGTCAGTGGTCAGCGATCAGTGGCCACCGCGAAAAAAGGCCCCGCGCTCGCACGCGGGGCGTCGACGGTCAAAGGACCCAGTGAAAGATCTCAGGCTGCTTCGCGCCGTTTCTGGATGGTCTCGAGCGTCTGCCGGTACTTCTGCGCATTGCCCACGATCTTGCGCTGCGGCAGGCTGTTAACCCACAGTTCGTGAGGAATGCCGCGGCGTTCCCGGCGCGTGCCGACGGCTCCCCGGTACAGAACGTTGGTAGGACGCTTTTCCGCCGTTTGTTGCTGCCAACCGCTGCCTGAGGCCACATTGAAGATGCCTATGTAGCCGTTTACCAGAAGCTGAAATGGATTCTGCATTTTGTTCATGCGATCGAACT
>JBAUYE010000311.1:0-12697 GCA_049584615.1 Candidatus Sulfotelmatobacter sp. | reverse complement strand
GGCGGTGGTAGCTGGGCTCGGCGCTTCCCTTCTTTCGCGTGGCTCCGGCTTTTCCGGTTGACTGGCGAACCAGCGACTTGCGAATCGACGATTTGCGAATCAGGAGGAAGCGGGTGAAGTTGCGTTTGTCGTCTTCGATGCCGGCCTGGAGGATTTTGCCGGAGTATTCGCGGGCGGCGTGGCGTCCGGCAATGCCGGCGGCGTCGGGCAAATGGTGCGCGATGACGTGTTTGACACTGCCGGCGGTGTCGTAGAACGGAACAGGTTCGATGCGGGGATAGTGGCGGAAGAAGTCGCGGCACTGGTCGAGCGCCACCGGGTGCGAAAGTACCTTGCGCAGCGAGTTCATCTTCACTCCGGGCGCAGCGATGACGTTATGAACGATGCGCAGCAGAAACTCGCCCTGCACAAATACTTCACGCGTTACCAGGAGGTCAGCATGTTCGGCGACCGTGCCGGCCAGCGAATTCTCGATGGGGATAACGGCGGCGGAAACCGATCCGTGCTGCACGCGGTCGAATACTTCAACGGAGCGCGCGCAGGGGACAACGATGCAATGCCGCAGCATGCGCTCCGCGGCTTCGTGGCTGAAGGAACCGAGTTCGCCCTGGATAGCGACTTTGACGGCCGCGGGTTTCATTACATGGCAAGGTAACGGCAGAAGGTAGGTAAGTGCAAATCGATGCTGCGGCTACTGCGCCTGAAGGCCTGCCCTGATATGAATCTTCAGCACGAGCTTCAGGCGAGATCTTTCTGCAGCACCAGCGCATCCACGCCGTTCGAATAATAGCGGGGGAACGTTTTGATCACGCTGTAGCCGTGGCGCTTGTAGAAGGCCAGGGCGGAGGAGTTGTCCACAGCGGTTTCCAGTTCGATGGAGCGGCATCCGGCGGCGCGTAAGCGATCTTCGGCAGAGCCCAGCAGGAGGGATCCCAGGCCAAAGCGCCGGGCGGAGGCGATTACGTCAATGGTAATGATGTGACCCTGGCCGCGGCCGTCCGCCTCTGCCACGATGAAGCCGGCGACGAGGCCTTCGCCCGAGGTAACTGCAGCATCTTCCACAACCAGCGTGAAAGACCTGCTGCGCCGCATGTAGTGCTTGAGCTCGGCCTGCGAGTAGGAAATGCCAGGGGGAAAGCACTCCTGGTCGAGGCGCCAAAGGGTTTCGAAGTCGGCCGGCTGAAAATCGCGAACCGTGAAAGGCACGTCATTATTGTAGCGGGGGCGGTCGTAGACCGGGGCTACTGGGGTTGGATCGGAGGGGATTTGGATTGCCGGGAATGGACTGGTCATCGATGAGACAATTCTGAACTGGATTGCTCCGAGTTTTCCACAACTAATCTTAGTCTGGCCCCCTCCGGGGGCTGAATTGTGGCCTCTCCCCCTTGCTTCGCCGCATCCGTGGACGTACCATGATCATCAGAGGAAGCGTTGTGGGACGCCTTCTGCTCATCGACGTGGCCAGTTCGGTCGCCGTGCTGGGGCTGTGGTACCTCGTGTTTGCCACCTACAACCGAAGAAAGGGAGCGTCGGCCTTGCGCTGGGTGCAGACAGCCTGCGCCGGCAAGGGACGGATCCTGGAGTCGCACTGGGTAGGGCTGGGCAGTTCCCACCTGCAGGCGCGACTGCATTTTGCTTCCCGCTGGTTCGAAAACGCGCGCGTCACCGTGAAATTCCGCCCTCGATCGTCCCCCGTACACTGGCTGCTCAGCTGCTGGCATCGTCAGAAAGAGACTCTGATCTTCGAGGCCGATCTGGGTGGTTCTCCCAGCTTTCATCTGGAAGTAGTGCGGCATCGCTGGTCCGCCCATAACCGAGGGATGACACCACGCAAGCACGATGGGCGGGAGTGGGACCTTTACGAACCCGGCCCCATTATCCTGACCACGCGGACGCACTGGAAGCAGGACCCCACGGCGGAGTTGAACGCCCTGATGTCGGCACGGCGGCAAGACTTTCTGCAGGTCCACTTCCGTCCGGAATCGCCGCAGTTCTCGGCCACAGTCCCTTTGGAAGCGTTGGCCGATCCGGCTGCTGCCGCGACCTTCATCAGCTCTTTGCGCGAGATCGCCGCGGGGGTCTCGGCCCACCGGCAGTAGCGGCCGTTCTGCGCAGCCACAGCGTGCGGGCGTCCCGGTGGGTGCATTTCCTTCCCGAATTCCTTCTTCCTTGATGCGGGAACGCCGTGCTATTGTTCCGGACCAAGTAAGATCAGAGCGTGTGTGAACTGTAAAATGGAGCGCGTGTGAGAAAGTATGACTGGCAGGCTAAGCAATCCGGTGCCGCAGTTCGGCACGGCTGAGTACTCGGCAGGCGATCGCTGCCGGATCTGTCAGCAACCGACCGGAGGAACGTACTATCGGGTGAAAGGCTCGGTAGTTTGTGCGAGCTGCGCGGAAAAGATGCGCGGCGCAATCGCCGTGGACAATCATGCAGCGTTTGTGCGCGCTCTGGCGTACGGCATCGGCGCCGCCGTCGCGGGATTGGCTGGATATGCGCTGATCGCAATCCTGCTGCAGGGCTGGGTGATCAGCTATATGTCGATTGCGGTGGGGTGGATCGTAGGCACGGCCATGATCAAGGGATCCAATGGAATAGGCGGCAGACGCTATCAGATTGCCGCGGCGGTGCTGACCTATGCGGCGGTGTCGATGGCCGCGATTCCCATCTGGATTCACTTTGCCCCTGACCGGCACCCGCAAAAGCAAACGCAGGATCAGAGATTTGAGGAAGAAGAGAGGAAGTTCGGGAACGATGCAGAACAGCAGCAAACAGACACGCAACCGGCTCCCAGAGCGGAGAAACCTCGGATTAGCTTCGGAACATGGCTGGGAACAGTGGCATTGCTCGGGCTGGCGTCTCCGTTCATTCAGCTCTCGAGCAATCCCCTGTGGGGGGCTATTGGCCTGTTGATCCTCTTCTGGGGGATCAGGATCGCGTGGAGGATAACTGCTGGCCGGCAGTTCGAAATATACGGACCGTTTGCCGATTCTCCGACGGCATCTTCTTGAACCACCATTAACGCAGAGGCGTTTCTTCGATCCGTGTCGACAACCACGCCAGAACTGATTCGCAACTGCAAGCGCTGTTCGCAGGAACTGCAGCCTGGGGCGCTGGTGTGCGACCACTGCCACGCGCTGGTGCACTCCGAGGAACTGGAGCGCCTGTCGGCGGAAGCGAAAGAGTTCGAAGCCAAGGGTGATGTGCAGCAGGCGCGCGAGAAATGGCTTAGCGCACTCCCTCTATTGCCGACAACCTCCACGCAAGCCGATTGGATTAAGCATCACGCAGAAGAACTCCACGCAGGCGGCGTTCCGCCACGGGCAGGGGCAGCGAGCGACAACCCGTGGGTCCAACAGCGTGAACTGGTAGGTCCGATCGCGGGGCAGGCCGGAAGGAACAGATCTCCGATGAAAGCTGGGGTGAAGTTGACTTCCATCCTGAGTTTTCTAGCTTTCGTTGCGATCTATTCAATCGGGTCTGGATTGAAATTCGGGATCGGCTTTGCGGCCCTGATTCTCATACACGAGATGGGCCACTTCATCGACATCAAGCGCCGCGGCTTGCCGGCGGATATGCCTGTATTTCTGCCGGGCCTCGGAGCCTACGTGCGCTGGCAGGCCATGGGGGTGTCGATCGAAACCCGGGCGGCGATCAGCCTGGCCGGGCCGCTGGCGGGGTTTTTCGCCTCGGTTGCGTGTGCGGTGATCTGGTACCAGACGGGAAATCCGCTCTGGGCCTCGCTGGCGCGGGTAGGCGCGATTCTGAATTTGTTAAATGTGATTCCTGTCTGGGTGCTGGATGGCGGGCAGGCTGTACTGGCTCTGAGCAAGACGGAACGCCTGGTTCTGATGGCTGCCTGTGGCGTTCTGGGGCTGGCGCTCGGGCAACGGTTGTTCCTCCTTGTCGGGTTGGGCGCGGGATATAAGGCATTCTTTGCTAAGGATTTTCCGGCGCATTCAAGCCGCGTTACAACCATTTACTTTATCGCAGTCCTGATTGCGCTGGGCGTGATCATCCGGTTGATGCCGGGACAGGGTCTGGGGCTGAATTAAGAAAATAGCCCATTGCATAAATCCCTTTTATGCCTTCGATCAGCTTTTTCGATTGTCCGGTCCTGCCTACTCACGATATTCTTTTCTGTTGAAGCCCAGCCCCCTCAAGAACCTGTATCCGTTGCATTGCTGCCGACATCATCTTGCTGAAGACGAATAGGAGACGGAAGGATATCCATGTCCAACGAACTGCGTAATTTCCTGGCACTTACCTACGACGAACTGGAAGACCTGAATCTGGAGGCGAAGGAGCAGCGCAGGAACCGTGTCCCCATCGGCAAGATCCAGGAAAAGCGGCTGAAGTACTTGACCGACGAAAAGCGGATCAAGGCCGTGACCGTCCTCTTCAGCGATCTCGAAGGCCGGCTGCACATGCTCGATTACGACAAGAAGTTCCTGATCAAGAGCTGGGACAATCTCACCTTCGACGGTTCTTCAATTCGTGGCTTCACCGCGCAACGCGAGAGCGATCTGCGGCTCGGCATCGACTGGGCGGCATTCTACTGGGCGCCCTCGGACGTGTTCGGCTCCGGCAAAGTGCTTGTCTTTGGCGAAGTCATCGACAAAGGCGGCACCTCGTATTCGGCGGACATTCGTGGTGTGCTGAAAAACTATGCCGACACTTTGCACAAGAAGAAAGGCTACACGCTTAACGCCGCGAATGAAATTGAAGGTTTCCTGTTCAAGGGGGCGGACGCCGAGCGCCGCTATCACGAAACCGGCAAGTTCGAATACGTCAATACCGGCGGCTATTATCACTCGCTGCCCGGCGATCCGCTGCGCACCTTCATCGACACCACTGCCGAAGTGCAGCGCGCCATGGGCTTCCAGAACGAGAAGGACCATCCTGAGGTTGCGCCTTCGCAGTTCGAAATCAACTACGGCTACGGAGAAGTGGTCGCAGCCGCCGACCAGATTCAGCTCTACAAGCTGATCTGCCGGCAGGTGGCGACCAACCTGGGATTCACCGCTTCCTTCCTGCCCAAGCCGGTCGTGGGCGTGAACGGCAGCGGCATGCACACCAACGTTTCCATCAGCGAGAACGGCAAGAATCTTTTCTGGGACGCCAAGGGCGAAGAGAAGCTCAGCAAGATGGGATGGGCATTTCTCGACCGCATCCTCACCCATGGCAACGACATTTGCCTGCTGCTGAATCCCAGCGTAAATGCCTATCGCCGTCTCGATCCACACTTCGAGGCGCCCAACCAGATCAAGGCTTCCGCCGTGGACCGCGGATCGATGATCCGCATCCCCATCGGCAACGAAAAGAGCATGCGCGTGGAAGTGCGCTCGGTCGCTCCGGACGCGAATCCATATCTGGTGATGCTGGCGATCTTCAAGAGCGGCATCGACGGCGAGACTTCGAAGATCAAGAACCTACGCCAGGCCGAACGCTACCTGCCCGATAATATCTACGACGCGCTTGCTGACTTCCGTAAAGCGCAGTGGACTACAAAACTTCTCGGCGAAGACGTAAAGGGCCGCTATGCCGACCTGAAACAAGCCGGTGCGGATCGCTGCCCGCGTCTGCTCGGGACGTTCGTCAAGGCACCCGAGGTGCAGTATCACCACGATGTCTACAACCAGTTCCTGTGGAATTTGTTCTAGGACGCTGCAGTTTCTGGATAAGAAGACGCCCTGGCTCGCGCCCGGGCGCTCTTATTTGCTGCCAATGGCGTCATTTCAAGAAAAGCGGCACGCGTTTCTAGGCTCGATGCTCGAACTCTTAGGTAAGTTCGGCGGTCTATAAGCTGGATCAACCTTCAGTTTCTCGATCGCAGTTTGGTGCAAGACTGAATTTTCAGGAATCACGCGTCTGGCTCCAAGCGGAATACGCCACTTCTCTTTTTTCGCGACGGGGTCATAGTAAGAGTGCGGGAGTAATTCCAGAATCCACCAAGCCCCCGTGAGCGAATCGTGCGTCTTCTGCGCGGGATCCGGTGGCACAGGCGCAGGAGGCGGAATCGTTGTTAGAGGCACCCGGGCAAGCACCTGCTCGGCTTTCCCCGGATCGACCAGCAACCCCAGCGGAACCGCTTGACAAAGCATCCACTCGAGAGCAATCTGCGACAAACCGCTTTCGACGGCAGCGTACGAACCTCCCACATCGGAGTGCACGCCTGCGAACCAGACTTGCTTGAGGCTTTGGCCGGGAAGCTGATCTCCCCACAAGTTGTTTCGAAAATAACAGCGCCGTTCATCAATCGAAACCGCATGCCGCCCATTAATTATTTCTGGATTCTGCCCCGTGTAGGGCAGCTTTAGAGGATCCCAAATCCAGCCCACCGAGCTGACCGTGTCCCATACCCCTACAAAATACAAAGGGCAATCCCGGCAGAACGTAAACTTGAATCCGTCTGCCACTTCGAACGTGTTCTTCATCCCCGCCGCGTTTCTCGTTCGCTTCGCATAAAGCCGGATGATGTAGGGAATCAAACCGTTATTGCCGGGACACAGCAACCCAAACATGTGAATTACTCCAGCAAGCGCTCGTACTGTGTATGCGCCTCGGCTAAAACCGAACAGATAAACGCGGTCTCCATCCTCATAAACATTCATCAGATAACGGTAGGCGTCGCCGAGGTTCGCCAGCAGCCCCGCTCCAAAGGCCAGGCCCATCACCACGGACCACGCTTCGCTGATCTTGTTATGCGCGGAGGGCGCTCCCATGGTTCCCGCGCCCGGGTGGTAGTACCCGACCTGCCTCTTGCCATCGATGATCAGCGCACTGTAGAGCTTGACCACGTTCGAGTTGTGGTCCCCAAATTCGTTTCCCGTTCCGTCACAGCAGATCACAATATTCTTGGCCACACGGCCTCCTTAGAGACCAAAATGCCCGGGAAATAAGAGCGGCATCTTATCATTCGCCAGAGAAAACATAATCTCAGTGTCGGTTCTGTTCGGGTTTCGGAAAATTGCGTTGAAACCGCCGCAAAGCCTTGATCGCCCGCCGAGCCTGCCATTGTGCTAGATTCAGAGGTTTCATGGACTCCGCTCCCACCATCTCTACTCAGCGCCTGACCCGCCGCTTCGGAGACCTTCTGGCCGTGGACGGCGTTGATCTGCGCGTTGCGCCGGGACAATTCTTCGGCTTCCTCGGCCCCAACGGCGCCGGCAAATCCACAACCATCAAGATGCTCACCGGTCTCCTTGCACCCAGCTCTGGGCGCATCGAAATCCTCGGAGTCGATCTCACCGCGCATCCCGTCGAAGTGAAACGCCAGATCGGCGTCGTTCCCGAAGGCATGGCGCTGTTCGGGCGCCTGACGGGATCGGAGTTCCTGAACTTCGCGGGGCGAATGTATGGACTCGATCGCGAAACCGCGGCCAAGCGCACCGCCGAACTGCTCGACTTTATGCAACTCGCCGATCAGCCGAAAAAGCTCGTCACCGATTACTCGCACGGCATGCAGAAAAAGCTGGCCATGGCAGCCGCCGTGATTCACGGACCCAAGGTTCTGTTCCTCGACGAGCCATTCGAGGGAGTAGATGCCATCGCCGCCGGAACGCTGAAGTCGATGCTGCAAGGCATGATTGCGCGCGGGGCTACCATTTTTCTCACTTCGCACGTGCTCGAAATTGTCGAGCGGCTATGCAGCCACGTCGCCATCATTCATCAGGGACGGCTAGTGGCCCAGGGGTCGCTCGAAGAACTGCGCGCCGGCGTCAAGGCTCAGACGCCCGCTGTTCCAGGAGGTAACTCGGGTGACGGCTCCGCGGCGTCGGCCGAGAAAATGACCCTGGAGCAAATTTTCCTGCGCACTGTGGGAGGCTCGCGTCCTGCCGAGCAGGAGCTTTCGTGGCTGGGATAGATGGTAACGGATGATGGGCAACGGATGATGCCTCAAGCGAGCTCCGCCTTCCACACCCGCGCACAACTCGCCGCCATTGCCGGTGTGCGCTGGCGTATGTTCGTTAACTCGCTGCACACCACGCGAGCCACGCTGGAGCTGATCTCGCGAATTATGGTGGGGTTCGCCTTCGTTATCGGCGGCATCGGCGGTGCTTTCGGTATGGGCGTCGGCGCATTTCTCTTTCTCTCGCGAGGCGAGCCCGAGATGCTCGCTCTGCTGCTGTGGACCGTATTTATCTTCTGGCAAGTCTTCCCTGTCATGGCAACGGCGTTCACCAACAATCCGGACTCGTCCGATCTGCTGCGCTTTCCCCTGAACTATCGATCGTATTTTCTGGTGAGGTTGGCCTATGGCGCATTTGACCCCGCAACCGCGCTGGGTGGCCTGTGGACGGTTGGCATTCTGCTCGGCGTAAGCTTCGCGAAACCAGCGCTGCTGCCCTGGACGCTGCTGGTCCTGCTGGCGTTTGCCCTGTTCAATCTCGTGTTCCTGCAAATGGTATTTGCCTGGGTCGACCGCTGGCTGGCCCAGCGCCGCACCCGGGAACTCATGGGCGTTCTGTTTATTCTGCTGATGCTGAGCTTTCAGTTGATCGGGCCGCTGACACGGTACTTCGCGAAGCCGGCTCAGACCGGCGTGCAGCTATATGTGCAACGCTACGTCGAACCGTTGGCTGGCGTGCAGGGCGTCCTGCCGCCGGGGCTGGCCGCGGACGCCATTTCGCAGGCAGTATTTTCGCGTTTCATGGCAGCATTCAGTTCGTTGGCGGTGTTGTGCGCCTTCGTTTTGCTGATCGGCTACTGCCTGCACGTGCGGTTGTTGGCGCAGTATCGCGGTGAGAACCTGACCGAAGTCGCCGCCGCATCAGCTTCGCCGCCAGACCGGTCGCTCCGGCTGGGCTGGAATCTGCCCGGATTCTCAGCCCCGGTCGCAGCCGTGTTGGAGAAAGAAATCCGTTATCTCCTCCGCAGTGGCCCTATGCTGCTCACCCTGATCATGCCGCTTTTCGTGCTGGTGGTCTTCCGCCTCGGAGCGATGAACCAGGCGCGGCATTCCGGGGTATTCCTCGCTCGCACCCCCGACATGGCATTTCCTGCGGCCGCCGCCTACACCCTGCTAATGCTGACCAATCTCGCTTACAACAATTTCGGTGGCGACGCTGGCGGCATCCAGTTCTTCTACGCCTCTCCCGTAAGCTTCCGGGAAATTGTGCTGGCCAAGAATTTGGCCCACGCCAGCATCCTGGCGATCGAGGTTCTTGTGGCGTGGATTGCGGTCGGCTTTCTCTATGGCCGTCCTACAATCGATGTCACCGTCGCGTCGTTCGCGGGGCTCTTATTTGCTGCGCCGGTGAACTTCGCTGCCGGCAACCTGCTGTCGCTCTACTCTCCGAAGAAACTGGATTATTCCTCATTCGGCCGTCAGCGCGCTTCTCAGACCACGGTGTTAATCAGCCTGGGAGTCCAACTTTTTGTCGTAGGCGTTGGAGTATTAGCGTTCTGGATCGCGCGCACGTACGGCAACCTCTGGATCGCGACCCTAATCCTGCTGGCCCTGGCGGGAATTTCGCTTTCGGTTTACCGGATGATTCTTAACCGGATGGATGGCTTGGCCCAGCAGCGCCGGGAAACGCTGGTGGCGGAGTTGTGCCGGGCTTAGCGTCTTCACTCGGAAAAACTGCGGGCACCGGCAGTGGGCTACTCTCATCAAACTAGCCCACTACCCCGCGACTCCAGGAGTTGCGAAAACGGTCGCGCAGAACCTAGAATGCGGTGCTCGCTCGCGAGCTAACCGTTTCTCACCCTGGAGGCAACATGAAAACAAGAACTACAGTATTGACGCTGATAATGCTGTTTGTAGGCTTGGCGATGTGCTCCGCTCAAAACCCAATGCTGGGAACTTGGAAGCTGGACGAAGCCAAGTCGAAAATACCTGCCGGATCTTCCAAGAACCTTACGGTAACGTACGAGGCCGCAGGTGACAGCATGAAAGCCACGATCGATGGTGTCGACGGTCAAGGAAAGCCCACCCACACCGAGTGGACCGGTAAGTTCGACGGCAAAGACTATCCGGTCACCGGCGATCCGGCTCAAGACACGCGGTCGGTCAAGCAGGTCGACGACCATCACTACGCCTTGACAGTTAAGAAAGGCGGTAAAGTCACCATGACCGGTAAGGCCGTGATCGCGGCGGACGGCATGAGCCGAACCGTCTCTGTGAGCGGAACCAACGCCGCCGGCGCGAAAGTCGAGAGCAAAGCAGTCTACGACAAGCAGTAAGTTCATTCGCCAACCATGAGACAAAGCCTTCCGCCGGGATCTCCAGGCGGAAGGCTTTTGCATTGCGAGGCTGAAGCAAAAAATCGGGCAGCGCTACTTCTTTTCCGGATTCGCCAGAAACCGGTAGCCCACGCCCCGTACCGTCAGCAAGTGACGAGGCTCCGCAGGATCATCTTCTATGTAGCGCCGCAGCCGGACGATGAAGTTGTCGATGGCTCGAGTGTCGGTGTCTTCGTGCAGATCCCAGACTTCTTCGAGAATCTCCTTGCGTGAAACGATGCGCCCATCGCTCCGCACTAGGTGGCGCAGCAACTCCGATTCCATCAGCGTGAGGTGAATGACATTGTCGGCCGTGCGCAGTTCAAGCGTGCCGAAATCGATGCTCTTGCCGTTGAAAGAAAATGTTCCGAAGTCGCTGGCCCCGGCCGAATCAGATGCCACCTGAGCTGCGTCCGGGCTCTCCTTGCCAGCCCGCATCCATTGACTGCGCCGCAGCAGTCCCTGCAAGCGGGCTAAAAGAATGGATAAATCGAAAGGCTTGGGCAAATAATCGTCCGCTCCAGCAGCAAAACCTTTCAGCACATCTTCGGGTTGGCCGCGAGCGGTCAGCATGAGCACGGGCACATAATTCCGCGCCGCGCGCAGTTCTGAAACTACGCTGAAACCATCTTTTCCCGGCAGCATAATGTCGAGCACGATGGCGTCGAAGTTTTCTTTCTTGTCTAGAAGGCGATCGGTCGCGGCTTCTCCATCTCCCACAACCTCGGCAGAATAGCCTTCGGCTTCCAAGTTAAAGCGCAGCCCCTGCGCCAGATGGGCTTCATCTTCTACTACCAGAACCCGGCTCATGCGATCGCCCTCATGATAACGACCTCGGCAGTTCCATCGTAATCGTGGTGCCGTGGCCTTCGCCCGCACTTTCGGCAAACACTCTGCCGCCGTGCTTTTGCGCGATCGATTTCACAATGAACAGGCCCAGGCCAGTCCCTTTCACGTGCGCCAGCGAGCGGTGGCTGACGCGGTAGAAGCGCTTGAAGATGCTCTTCATATCGTCGGATGGAATGCCAACACCATGGTCCCGCACGCTGAGCACAACGCGCTTTTCATCAGGCGCAGCCAGGCGCACGCGCACATCCACGTGCTCGCCAGAATATTTGATGGCATTGTCGAGAACGTTGAACACGGCGGTGCGCAGGTCTTCATCGCTGCCCAGCACGCGCAACCCCGTGCCACTGCTCGAGGCCTCTTCATAGCGGAGAGCTTCCTGGGAAAGATGATGGCGCGTCCGCGCGGCGTCCATGCAGTCGCGCACCAGTTGCCGGAAGTCGACTGCAGACTTTTCCCGTCCAGCTCTCTTGTCCCCGGCACGGCCGGCGCGCAGCACCTGTTCCACGGTCTCCGTCAGGCGATCGGTATCGCTGAGCATCACCCGGTAAAACTCCTGCTTCTGCGGTTCTGGCAAGTCGCGCCGCTGCAAAGTTTCCAGATGCAATCGAATGGAGGCAACCGGCGTCTTCAATTCATGGGTGACGGCGTTGATAAAACTGTCATGCTGCTCGCTGCGGCGCAGCTCGCGAACTAGAAAGCTCGTGTTCACGATCATCCCAGCAATGATCAGTGCAAAAAAGATGACGCCGAAGAACAGCAGGACTCCCTCGCGCCAGTTAAGAATGATCCATCCAACATTGAGAGCGACCGCCAGCGCCACCAGGCCAATGCCCAGGCAGACAAAGAAGACGATGGTTCCGCGGCGGCTCGTGATGCGCATGGCGTCAGGGCTGATTTTACCGCTTTAGGGGCCTGCTTCCTGAAACATTCAGGGGGCAGGCATCAGAAGCAAACCTTTACCATAGAGGGCACAGGGGCACACTGCGTAGATCTGCAAACGACAATCTTTACCCTGTGTTCCTCCGTGACCTCTGTGTTTCAGAATTTTATCGCGGGCAGCAAAAAACCCCGACCGTGATGATCGGGGTCAAATCTGCGAAGATTGCAAGAAACCTAATCCCCCGCCGCCGCACCCTCAGCCAGACCAGCCGTAACCAGGCGCCCGTTCGGCGCAGCAACTAACCCGTTTTCCAGGTCAGCCAGCCTTACTCGTTTGACATCCCAGGCCAGGCCAAACGTCTTTAGCGCCCAGATGCCGTACCAGTTCATATCGACTTCATACCAGGTAAAGCCATGCTGCGCCGCGGTGGGATGCGCGTGGTGATTGTTGTGCCAGCCTTCCCCGAACGTCAGCAAAGCAACCCACCAGCTATTGGTGGAAAGATCGCGCGTGGCAAAACGCCGAGTGCCCCAGGAGTGCGTCGCCGAATTCACCAGCCAGGTAGCGTGCAGGCCAACCACCGTTCGCACGAAGATGCCCCACATCAAGAATGGAAGCCCGCCGATCGCGAATAGGATCGCCCCCAGCACAATCATGGGCACGTAGTGATATTTAGTAATCCAGACGTGAAATTTATCTTTGGCAAGATCGGGAACGTAGCGGGCCAGCGTGGTCGTGTCA
>JBAUYE010000310.1:0-6492 GCA_049584615.1 Candidatus Sulfotelmatobacter sp. | reverse complement strand
ATGAAGAAGCGCCGCGGTTCGGTCTTGTGTCGGTGCACCTGATACATCAGGCAGCCGGGCTCCTTGCGGGATTCTTCGGTCAGCTTCGCGAAAATTGGAGGAACGTCGCCGTCGTGCCCTGCCTTCGCCATCCACGTGACTGCCAAAACCACCATTGTGTACTCCTCGACTGGTTGTGGTTACGTAGTCTCGCCGCCTGACTAGTGGGAAGTCAAGACTAGACTTTTCGGGATGCGCCTGTCTTCATGGCAGCAGCAAATTCGTCTGTGAAGATGATTTGATCCCGGTCTGGACCGGTCGAGATCATGCCGATCTTCGCCCCGGTCTCTTTCTCCACGAAGCCGAGGTAGTCGCGAGCCGCCTTGGGCAACTCCTCGAACTTCGTGATGCCTTGCGTCGAGGTCCGCCAGCCTGGCATCTTGTGGTAAACGCATTCCAGTTTGTCGTAACCGCTGGCTTGTGCTGGGATTTCCACGGTCTTCTTTCCATCGACCTTGTAGTCCACGCAGACCGGAATCTCTGCTAGTTCGTCGAGTACGTCCAGCTTGGTCACGACCAGCCACGAGATGCCATTGATCATGGCAGCGTAGCGCAGCAGTGGCAAATCAAGCCAACCGGTGCGCCGCGGACGTCCCGTAACCGCGCCAAATTCGTTGCCGCGCTTGCGCAGCTGATCGCCTAACCCACCTTTCTCTTCGGTGGGAAACGGGCCTTCGCCCACCCGCGTGCAATATGCCTTGGTAAGTCCAATCACGGAGTCAATTGCATTCGGCGCGACGCCAGTACCAGTCGCGGCGCCTCCTGAAGTCGCGCTTGAGGAAGTGACGAAGGGATAAGTGCCGTGGTCGATGTCGAGCATCGTTCCCTGCGCCCCTTCGAACAAGATGGCCTCACCGGCGGACAGAGCCTGGTTCAGCAATACTGCCGTATCGCACACGAACGGTGCGACTTTCTCCGCCGCTGCGGCGTAATCCGCGTACATTTTGTCGGCGTCGAGCGGCTCGGAATTGAACAGCGCGTGCGCAATCATGTTCTTCTCGCGCACCGCGTTTTCGATGTGTTTCTTTAAGAGCTGCAGATCAAGCAGATCGGCGACGCGCAGCCCGCGCCGGCCCATCTTGTCTTCGTAAGCCGGACCGATTCCGCGCGAGGTGGTGCCAATCTTCACGCGTCCCGGCGCATTCTCCGCGGCCAGTTCGATCATGCGATGGTAGGGCAGAATCACCTGGGCGCGGTTCGAGACAAAAAGATTTCCGTCCACGGTCACGCCCGCCTCGCGCAGCTGCCCCACTTCCTTCAGAAAAGCCATGGGGTCGAGCACCACGCCGTTGCCGATCACGCTACGGCAGGCCGTTCGCAACACCCCGCAGGGAACCAGTTGCAGAACAAATTTCTTGCCGTTGATGATGACGGTGTGCCCGGCATTGTGGCCGCCGGCATAACGGGCTACCACCGAAAAGCTCTCCGACAAAACGTCGACAATCTTTCCCTTACCCTCGTCGCCCCACTGGGCGCCGACAATCACCGCAGTCTTGCCTCGTTTCAATGCCATCTCCGTAACAGGGATTTCGCAGACGCACCGCTGCGGCGCGCGCATGGTAGAACACCCGGGAGTCGCACACTCTTGCCCGCGGCAAATACTTCAAGGCTTATTGGGATGGAAGCGGAGAAGACGTGTACGTGCTATTTTATCGCGCCCACGCAGCGAATGGCAACGCAAGCGGCAGGAAACCTCAACTCTCCGGTAGAATGGCCCTCAGCGAGTCATCTCGCTGAGGAACTCCATCGTGAAAAAAGTGTTTCACTTCGACTCTCCGCGTGAGAGGTATAGTTGCGACGCGGCGGTCCTGTGGTGCTTCGACAACCGCTTTGACCTGGGGTTCCACAAGTTTCTCAAGCGCCTCGGCGTGGTCTATTCCGATCCCATTAAAATTGCCGGCGGCGCCAAATCCCTAGCCTCGCCGGAGCTGGAGACCGACCGTGAGTTTGTCCTGGAGCAGATTCGAAAATCCATGCGCCTGCACGACACCAAGCGCGTGATCCTGATGGTGCATTCCGATTGCGGCGCCTACGGAGGCCTGGCCGACCGTTTCGGCGGCGATGCCCAAGCCGAAGCCATCCATCACCAGCGCGAACTGGCTCTGGCCGCCGCGAATCTGGCGAAGGCTATTCCCGGAATCGAGATACAGGCATACTTCGTCGATTTCGAGGGCATCTGGGACGCCGAACTCGCAAGCTCTCAACCTCTGGAAGGGCGGACTGTAGTGTTATAAGTTTGTCGAAATTGAATTTCCGCAATCTCATGCCCAAATTCGAAAAGCACATTTTCATCTGCGGCAACCAGCGCCCTCCCGGAAACCCGCGCGGATGCTGTGATCCCAGCGGCCAGGCCAAGCTCCAGAAACTGTTCAAGCAGAAACTGGCGGAACGCGGCCTCAAAGGCAAAGTACGGGCCAACCAGTCAGGCTGTCTCGATCAGTGCGAGCACGGCCCGAATCTCGTCGTCTATCCCGACGCTGTGTGGTACGGCCACGTCACCGAAGCCGATGTCGACGAAATCATCGAATCGCACATCCTCGGCGGCCAGCCAGTCAAGCGCCTGCAATTGGCCGACGGCTGCCTGAACACTGTCACCTGTGAACACCGGAAGAGCAGTGGTCAGTGATCAGTGGCCAGTGGTTCGGTAAAATCAAAGGTGGAGGGTCGGGTGCTGCAGGCAGCATAACTGGCGCCTTATCACTGGCCACTGTTTCTTGGTAGGCGCGGCAGGAATCGAACCTGCAACCACCGGATTAGAAATCCGGTGCTCTATCCATTTGAGCTACGCGCCCACACCCGTCAAACACCATGTTTACAACAACTTACCGTGTTACTATCGGGCCGTTGACTTCCCATTAGCTTCCCATTATCGTAACTGCATGAAACGACAGCGCCGACAAACCGGACGCATATACCTAGCGAGCGGCAATTGGTATGTGCAGTATTACGCGACACGCGACGGCTCCCGTAAAAGAGTCTCGCACATGCTCCACGCCAAGGACAAGCAACACGCGAAGGCCAATTCCAAGCCCCTCGTGGACCTGAAAGATGCGTTCATGTTGGAGGTCAACAAGGGCACGCAGGAGCCAACCACCTCGATGGGGGTGATTGAATTCTGGGATGACATCTACTTGCCGCACGTTGAAAAGAACAAGCGGACCTCCACGGTGCGCGGCTACAAGGCCATCTGGGATCAACACCTGAAGAACCATTTCACCGGATACGCTCTCGGTGAATATCGCACGCACTATGGCACGGCTCTCCTGAACGGCCTCACGGCAACACTCTCTCGCCGGTCCTTGCAGCATGTGCGCTCGCTCGCATCCGGCCTGTTCAGCCATGCCGTGAACCTTGGATATTTGGCCGTCAACCCGTGGCGCGAAGTGCGGATCACGGAGAACATCCGCGAGCCTGAGCCAACGGACCATTACACGCTGGCCGAGGCCGAACAGGTGATGAAAGCCCTCAAGGGCAAGCTGGAAGCGCAGGTAATCTTTGCACTCGCATTCTTTCAAGCCTTCCGGCCAAGCGAAATCGCCGGGCTGAAGTGGGAGGACATTTCCGATGGGTGGTTGACCATTGAGCGAGCCGTGGTGCGCGGTGTCATTGGCGACACCAAGACATCAGGCTCCAAGGGGCGAGTTCCGCTCATTCGTGTTGTCACCGGGTTGCTCGAAATGTGGCGCGAGAAGCGCGGCAACCCCGAATCAGATTGGGTCTTTCAGGATCGTCGCGGTGATCCGCGTGACATGAACGAGTATGCGCGGCGCGTCATCCGGCCTGCGGTGCCCGGTTGGAAAGGTTTGTACTCGGCCAGGCGTGGCTGCGCCACGGCTCTTGTTGAACTCACCGGCGACGTTCTGGCCGCTCAAGGAATGCTGCGGCACGCGAGCATGGCAACGCTATTCGAGCACTACAAACGCAGCACGCCGGATGCGACTGTCGCGGGCATGAAACTCTTGGAACGGAAAGCGAAAAGACTCAGCAAGTAACCGGACGCGGCGAGCGTTAAGGCTCGTCTTTGGCGATTACTCGTCGGTCGCGGTGCGGTTCGGTGCGCGGCAGGCCAGTGGCGAGTTCACATTTCTTGCCCGGTGCAGCGCCGCAAGTGGGGCAACGAACCGCGAGTATCTGTTTTGGACTGAGTTGCTGCTTCATGGCGCGATATTCCCATAGGCCGCAGGAAAAGAAATGGTCAATTTTGACCACTTGCCTGAAGCCGCCATTTTGATAGAATTTGGTGGTCCCGATCTCACGCCCGTAGAGAGATGAGACTATGACAAACCCTGTAAGCCAAATATTCATCTGCTCCGTGTGCCGTAAGCCTGTAAATCTAGAAACCACCAAGACCGACGAAAACGGGCAGGCGATTCACGAAGCCTGCTACGTCCCTATGGTCACAACGAAGAAACCGCCTCAGCCGCCGAACGAAATACGCGGCTTATAGGCTAGCGCCGCTCACCCGGCCAACGGAGCGAGGCGATCCGCGCCCGGCTTGGCCCATGGCACCCCTCGATTCAAGATCGCCCTGGCAGGATTGAAGCTCTTGGAAAGCAAAGTTCCTCAGCAAGTTGTAAAATCCTGCCCGAGGCAGGTGTCTATGTCACAAGAAGAAAACGACAGACTCATTGGTCAATACCGGAGGGAATACCGCGAGGCGCAGCAGGCGCTAGACGCGCTTAAGAAACAGGCAACAAAACTTGGGGATCGGCTGTCCAAGGTGGGCCACGTCCTAATGAGCGCACCCGAATCTCTGATTTTCGCAGGGCAAAGCCATGATGGAAGATTTGTCAATATCATCGAACTGGCAAACGTCCAAGAATTCGACAACATGAACCTGCTCGGAATGACGAACAATATTAGGGAGCACATTCTTAAAGCGGACAAGCTTCGTCAGGAACTAATTCGGCTTGAAGGCGTAGACCCGGAGGCCGGTAAGCCACGGGGACCACATTTCTGAGTGAGCCGATTGGCCGTCTTTTTTACCTCAACGCCACGCCGGAAACGGCCCGCCCCTGCGCCCGGCTCAATGAGGTGACCGGCAAGACGCCGGAACGTCCACGACCCTGAAGGACGACATGAAACTCTCGGAAGAGAGGCTGAGCAAAGAATAGTTGAGGTACAATCTCTCCCAAAAGTAGTGAGGGCACAAATGTCTGGGTTTTCTGGCATACGCAGAACGGTACCTCCACCACCCGGTTATCAACAAAACAGGATTGATAATTTAGTTGCCGAACTGAAGCGGCGAGGTGTGACGAGTGACCGTTGTGCACGCTGCGGGACAGTCGATTGGAACGTGGATTTCTTTCAGTTGCCTGCTGCCAAAGAGGGATTCGTTTCACCCTTAGGTCAAGGAATAGAAGGATACATTCCGGTCGCCTGCTTCAGTTGCAAGAACTGCGGTTACCTGATGTACCACAACTTGAACATAATCGAAACGCGAAAGTGATGATATGGGTGATCCGCCACCAGTTCCGGGCCAAGCTGGAATTTACGACGCAGGTGGTGGTCTTGTTGTCCGTTCACAACCGGACGTGATAGGTGTTCCTCTGCGGAAGGATGATTTCCTTACCCTGTGTGAAGGCGAGACCAGTCAAGCCCGGTCGAGCCGCGACCTGTGCATTGGTATTTGCGCCACTGCACTCGTAGGCTTCCTTGGAGTCTTGGCAGCGATAGATTGGGATACCGTCTTAAAATGGGGGTATTTGAAGGTCACGATTGTCGTCTTATTGGCAGTTGTGCTCTTAACGGCAACGTCCGGTTCAGCAGTGGGTGCTTGGATTCACAACGCCAAACTCAAGAGCGCCAACCTAAACTCTCCATACTCCAGATTGAGGGCGAGATTGAAAGCGACTTATGATGCTCTCGATGGTGGGGCGTGAGATTTGCTTTTTAGCCGTTGCCATGGCTCGCCCGGCCAACGGAGCGAGGTGCGAATCACATGGTTGAACCTTGGCCGCCCTGAGACACCCTGAGATAATGAGATGATGAAAGCCCCTTACCAATACACTTGGAAGAACGGTATTGTCATTCGTTCCGACCGCGCGGTTGGATTCCCCATAGCTCTTCAGAACGACATGATCTTTGCCGACCTCCTGACCGGCAACACATATCAAGTGCTTTCGATCTTCAAAGCCAAGGAAAATGACCGCGACAATTTGGATATGCCTGAAGATGTGGTGCAAACGTTTTCGATAAAGCCTTTGTCCAAGGAACAGTTGGACGCGTTGCGCGAGAGACACAAGTTCCAGCCCGACGAACAACTAGGACCGGGCGAGGTACTTGCGATCCTAGAGTCAATCTAAGTATTGGGAAGTAGTTGGGAAGTCGCCTGTCCAACCTAGTTTCGATCCAAACACTTACAGCAGCACATCGGTTGCCGCAACCGTTCAATGTTTACCCTTTAGTTAACAACCAATCGAAAAGTGCTGAAGTGCGTGCATGGTGTAATGC
>JBAUYE010000309.1:0-6801 GCA_049584615.1 Candidatus Sulfotelmatobacter sp. | reverse complement strand
GGACAGACCGATGATGATCGTCCAACCTTGAAGCGGCGGGATGACTCATCGAACTAACTGCAGAACCAGACAGGGAGCGTCGAACCGGCGGCCGCGGCCGCCGGTTTTTTTGTGCCTAACGGAAGTGGTCTGGGCAACCGAGCCAGCCTTGCACCGAAGCATGGCGCAATCAGCGGCCTTTGTGACCTTCGTCACAGCGGATTGTTGCGGAAACGAAATAAGCTAAACTACGCTAGTCTAGGTGCAAAGGAGCAGGCCCTTCATGCGGGAGAACACACTCACGATCACCGACAACCGCACCGGTCAGACGTATACCGTCCCCATCGAGGACGGTACCATCCGCGCAATGAGCCTGCGGCAGATCAAGACGGATCCGGAAGATTTTGGACTGATGACCTATGATCCGGCCTTCATGAACACTGCATCGTGCCGCAGCAGCATCACTTATATCGATGGCGACCGTGGGATTCTGCGCTATCGCGGATATCCCATCGAAGTACTGGCTGAGCGCTGCACCTTCCTGGAAGTCGCCTACCTGCTGCTGTTCGGCGAATTACCCACCGAGGCCGAACTCAAGAAGTGGGTGCATGACATCACGCACCATACCATGCTGCATGAGACCACGAAGAAGTTTATGGAGGGCTTCCGCTACGACTCGCATCCCATGGTGATGTTTGTGAGCACGGTAGCGACGCTCTCGAGCGTATATCCGGAAGCGCGGCACGTGCACGATGCGGAAAACCGCATGCTGCAGATCAAGCGGTTGATCGGCAAGGCGCCCTCGATTGCCGGCATGTCATACCGGCACAACGTGGGATTCCCTTACGTATATCCGGACAACGATTTGAGCTATACCGAGAATTTCATGAATATGCTGTGGAAGATGGTCGAGCCGAAGTATGTGGCAAATCCGGTTCTTTCGCGCGCGCTCGACATCCTTTTTATTCTGCATGCGGATCATGAACAGAATTGCGGTACTAGCGCGATGCGCACGGTGGGCAGCGCCCAAACCGACCCCTACCTATCGATGGCGTCGGCGGCGTCGGCCCTGGCCGGACCGTTGCACGGCGGCGCGAATGAAGAAGTCCTGAAGATGCTCGATGAGATTGGTACCAAAGAAAACGTGCCAGCCTACATCAAGCGAGTGAAGGACGGTCACGGGAAGTTGATGGGATTCGGACACCGTGTTTATAAGAACTACGATCCGCGGGCGAAGATCATTAAATGGACTGCGGAGCAGGTTTTCGAGGTCACGGGACGCAATCCGAAGCTGGACATCGCCCTTGAGTTGGAACGCATCGCTCTCGAAGACGAATATTTCGTGAAGCGAAAACTTTATCCCAACGTCGATTTCTATTCCGGGATCATGTACCAGGCCATGGGATTCCCGCCCGAAATGTTTACTGTGCTGTTCGCCATCCCACGCACGGTTGGATGGCTGGCGCAGTGGCAGGAACTGGTGACGGATGCAGAGCAGAAGATTACCCGGCCGCGGCAGATTTATACCGGACACGGAGAGCGCGAGTTTGTACCGATGGGAAAGCGGACAGCGGCGACCGTTCCGGCACGCTAGGTCTTACGCCGCTTGCTTAGTGGCGAGCGTAGCCCCGTACTCGCGGCGCTCGGCCGAAGACGTGATGACCTTCATCTCCTGCCAGTCGTAGGGAAACTCTCTGCCGCAATCCAAGCAGGCTACGTAGGTTCCGGTTAATGCCGCGGCTTGAGGGCGGCGTTCCGCGCCGCGAATGGTTACCGGAAAGCTGTACCGAGAGTGCCGGCAACCGAAAAATACATCAATCAGTTTTGCTACCATGGAGCGCCTTCCACACCCTAGGGTTAGTTTTGCCTGGGCTGTTCTGAGTGTGCTGCTCCCCCTGTGCCTAGCAAGCCCCAACACGCAACCACTCACAAACTTAGATTCATCCGGGCAGGGATTGGTTTCGCATTCCTCGGTGTGATATGTGACCAATATGGGCTAACGCCCTCCAAGTGCCGTATTGGGAGCCAGTTACAACCAAGCTAGGAAAACATTTGCACAGTCGCCGGGGATGAAAAGGCAAAGGAATGTACAGGGCACCAGAATGACAAAGGCAAACCCGCAGTCCTGGTGGAACGCTAGGTCAAATTCAGGGCTTTCTTGATGGTGCCGCGCTCGTTCTGGATTTTCTCCTGCAGCAGCGTGATGGCGTAGATGAGTTGTTCCGGGCGCGGCGGACATCCCGGAACATAAATATCGACGGGGATGACCTGGTTGACGCTCTGCACCAGCGCGTAGTTCTGGAAGACCCCGCCCGAGGTGGCACAGGCTCCCATGGAAATCACCCACTTCGGTTCCGGCATCTGCTCCCACAATTGCCGGATCACTGGAGCCATCTTGTTCGAGACGCGGCCGGCAATGATCATGAGATCGCTCTGCCGCGGCGAAGGTCGAAACACTTCCGCCCCGAAGCGCGCAATATCAAAGCGCGACGCCCCCATCGACATCATCTCGATTGCGCAGCACGCCAGGCCAAACGTCATCGGCCAGATCGAGCCCTTGCGCATCCAGTTGACGGCTGAATCGAGAGTGGTCAGCACCAGCCCTTCCGGCGTGGGATTGCCGAAAGTCAGGTCCTTGACCACCTTCTTGCCGTTCTCGGTGTCGACGTAGGGGCCGAAGTTCAGTTCGGGAGACATGCTCTTATTTTACCTGCCCTTACCGCTCCCCTGCCAGAGCTGCCAAATCTCAACGGCAATTTGCTCATAACGCTGCCTCGGGCCGGCGGTTTCAGCTCCAAACCAGCGGATGAACTCCTCATGAACTACGTGCAGCGCTTCGTCTGTGGACTGGCAGGTGCTCAGCCGCGGCAAGATGGTTTCAACCTCGGGCGCATACTCGTCGGCATTCGGGTTATCGAAACTGATGCTGATCGGGTCGTGGCGGAATAGGAGCGCTGCTGTGGCATCGAATAGCTCGCCATATAGTGCTCTCAAACGGAGCCGGGCCTCCAGTATTTCCTCACGCTTCCGTCGCATATCCTCAGCCCGCAGTCCTTATGCGGTTCTGCCAGTGAGTCCAGACGAACCAAACCGCGCCCGCCAACAGCATCGCCCCAATGACCGCGTCGAACTTGTGAAAATACTTGCCCAGCTCGCGCCAGTTCTGGCCCAACTTCATGCCGAGATAGGCCAGCCCCAGGCACCATGGCCACGACCCCAGAAACGTGTATAGGTGAAACCGTCCTCGCGGCATGCGCGCCACTCCGGCCGGCAGCGCGATGAAGGTACGAATCACCGGCAGCAGCCGCGCAATGAAGACAGCCAGATATCCCCAGCGTGCAAAGAAACGATCGGCCCAGTCAAGTTCGCGGCACGTCATCAGGATCCAATGCCCGTAGCGCTCTACCAAAGGACGCCCGCCATAACAGCCAATCTCATACGCCACCAGCGAGCCCAGGTTGCATCCAAGAGCCCCTGCCGTCGCTACCCAAAGCAGCTTGAACGTGCCGGTAAAGACGAGATAGCCGGCAAACGGCATGATCAGCTCCGAAGGCAGCGGGATGCAGGCTGATTCGATCGCCATCAGCAGCGCGACGCCGGCGTATCCGGTTGCACTCATCACAGAACTGATGAACGCGAAAATCACGGTTAGAAGTTTTTCAGTCATTCGAAAGCAGTCAGTTCTCAGTAAAACCCTTTGATCCGCAGGCTGGGAACTGGGAACTGAGAACTGAATTTTAAGTGTAACGGAAATCAGGAGTGGAAACGCCGTACCTAGAACGAGCCGTCCTGGGTAAAGGTGTAGCCGGGCAGCGCCGCGCCCTGTGGGGTCTTGGTCACTTTGACGCGCACAGTCGGTGCGTCCGGTGCGGCGATGCCCGCCGGCCTGAGCATGGCATACTGACTGAACACCTCGTTGTAGACCTTGGTGACCAGATAATCCTGGCCGTCGGCGTCGCTGCGCCAGACCTGCCCGAGCTGAATGGAACTTACGGCCATAACCTTGTCTGAAGAGGGTGTGAACTCCAGACTACCGAGGGATATCGGTCGAGTCAATCATCGGCGTGGTTACCGAGGTCTCTGCTAAGATGTTGCCCTCATGCCCCGCGGACGCACGCCCCGACAACCCGCCCGCACCGGCCGCCAGGATCGTGCGGCGCGGGCGCCCTCGCCCGCAAAAGCAGCGCCTCAGAGGCCGCGCAGACGCAAAGATGCTCCTGTGGAGACCGGCGCTCCTGTCCGTCCCCAGAGCGCAGCTCCGAAAGGACGAAGGAAACTGGGCACACCCGCGTACAATCCCTTGGCCCCCGAACGCATTGCTGAAATCCTGAAGCGACTCGATCAGCTGTACCCCGAGGTTACCTGCGCTCTCACTCACTCGAGCGCCTGGGAACTCTTAGTCGCGACCATCCTCTCCGCACAGTCCACGGACGCCAACGTGAACCGCGTCACGCCCGAGCTGTTCCGAAAATATCCGACGGTGCAGGCTTTTGCCGCGCTCACTCCCGAGCAACTCCAGCCCGACGTCCGCTCCACCGGCTTTTTCCGAAACAAATCCAAGTCTGTCGTGGGCGCAGCGAAGAAAATCGTCGCCGACTTTGGAGGCCAGGTGCCCGATGACATGGAAAAGCTTCTCAGCCTTCCCGGCGTCGCACGCAAGACGGCCAACGTCGTGCTCGGCACGTGGTTCAAGAAAGCCGAAGGCGTGGTCGTTGATACTCATGTCCACCGCATCTCTCGCCGCCTGGAGCTGACCACGAACAATGACCCACAGAAAATCGAGCAGGACTTGATGCGCATCATCCCGCGCGAAAAGTGGATTCTCTTTTCTCACCAGATCATCTGGCACGGACGCAAGCTCTGCATCGCGCGCAAGCCCAAGTGTGTGGACTGTTCGCTCGAAAACCTCTGCCACGCCGCCGACAAAACCTGGAGCACGGTCGACATGCACAAGAACGCTAAAGCGTAACCTCGCACGTTATCGAGCCACTTCCAAACAGGCTTGTCATCCTGAGCGAAGCGTCTGCGTCGGCTTCGCCGACGCAAACGCGCAGTCGAAGGACCCCACATCCCAGCCTCTACGACCGGCTCATCAAGGAGTCTCTTTGGCGCCCCACCGACTGTCGTGAGAGAACTCCCGTCCAGTGTCGTTGGAAATAGCCAACGGGTAAAGGGGTCCTTCGACTCCGCGAGAAGCGCGCTTTGCGCACTTCTCTCTCCGCTCAGGATGACACTCTAGCTTCTGATAAACTTTCCCTTCGGCAGTCGCTCCAAAGGCCAACCACCATGCGCATTTTGATCTCATTTGCTATCGTCGTACTCATGAGCACAGTTCTTGCCGAGACCATCGCCGCCCAGACTCTGCCTGCGCCCCAGGCCGTCACTGACCCCAAGCAGATTGCCTCCAAGCCCAACGCCCAGGTCGAGCCGCGCAGCCTGACCATCGAGAAGCTCTACATGACGCGCCAGGTTGGCCGGGCCACTTGGTCGCCCGATGGCAAAAGCATCGCCTTCATCTCGAATATGAGCGGGCGCAACAATCTGTGGCTCGTCCCCGCCGAAGGCGGATGGCCGGTACAGCTCACGGTCAGCGATCAGCGCCAGTCTTCACCAGCGTGGTCGCCCGACGGCAAGTGGATCGCTTATCAATCTGATTACGACGGCGACGAACTCTGGGACATTTTTCTGGTCTCGCCCAAGACCGGCAAAGTCGTGAATCTCACCAGCACGCGCGAGATCGCCGAAACCGATCCAACGTGGTCGCCCGACGGACGCTATCTTGCATATTTGGTTAAGCCTAAGACATCGGCCGCTCACGAGATCGACGTCTACGACGCCGTGATGCGCGAGGTGAAGCACATCACCACCGGCACGCCGCAGGACAAGGGAAATTTCAATCCCATCTGGTCAAAAGATGGCAAGTACATCGTCTACACACAGGAACAGGCCAAAGGTACGGACTCCAACATCTTCATCGCTGAAGTTGCGACTGGAAAGAGCATGGTGCTCACGCCACACGCAGGCGAGCAACGCTATTCAAACGATGACATTTCTCTCGATGGCAAGCACGTTCTGTTCACCTCGAATGCCGCCAATGGCTATGAAAATGTTGGCCTGCTGGAAATTGCGACCAAGAAGATTTCGTGGCTCACGCACGACAAATGGGAGATTCGCGGTGGCGAATTCTCGCTCGACGGCAAGCACATCACTTTCAGCGCGAACGTGGATGGCAATGAAGACATTTACGTGCACGAGCTTGCGACCGGCAAATCTGCTGTGTTGCCGATTCCGAAAGGAGTGAACGAACCTACCGGCGGCCATTCTGCTTTTACGAAAGACGGCCAACGCCTGCTCTACTACCACAATGGTCCGACTGCGCCCGGCGACCTCTGGGTGTATACGCTGGCAACTGGGAAGTCGCATCAAGTCACGCATTCACTTGTGGCCGGAGTGCGTTCCGAGGACATGGTCGAGCCTTATCTGGTGCACTATCCCAGCCGCGACGGCAAGTGGACGATCTCTGCGTTTCTTTACGTGCCCTTCAACATGGCGCGCAATGGGCAGAATGCCGCCATCGTTTACATCCACGGCGGACCGACTGCGCAGACTATGAACTCGTTCAACCGCTTCATTCAATACGCAGCCAATCAGGGATACATGGTTCTCGCCCCCAACTATCGAGGGTCGACGGGCTACGGCAAGGAATTCCAGCAGGCGAATCTTTTCGACATGGGCGGCGGCGATTTGCAGGATGTGCTTGCCGGCGTTGACTGGATCAAGCAGACTGGCCACCTCGATCCCAAGAAGATCGCCGTGATGGGC
>JBAUYE010000308.1:0-6133 GCA_049584615.1 Candidatus Sulfotelmatobacter sp. | reverse complement strand
TTGCATCTTCTGCGACGCCGTGAAAGCGGGCGACGACGCCAGAGCGCTAATCGTTTATCGTGCCGAGCACTGCTTCGTGATCCTGAATGCGTATCCCTACACGCCGGGCCACGTAATGATTGTCCCTCATGCGCATGTCGACGAATTGCAAAAGCTCTCGTCAGAAGCCGCCAGCGAAATGATGCAACTCTCCCAGCGCATGGAGCACGTGCTGCGCGAACTCTACCACCCCGACGGAATCAATTTGGGTATGAACATCGGCAAAGCCGCAGGCGCCGGCGTCGCCGGACACATCCACATGCACGTTCTGCCGCGCTGGGTCGCGGATGCGAACTTCATGTCTGTAGTGGGCGAGACAAGGATTTTGCCGGAGACGCTGCAGGAGACCTGGAAGAGGATGACGAAGGCTTTGCAGGCGTAGGCCTAGCCGTGAACGATCTTCTCCATTTCTTTCTCGTCGATCACAGACACCCCCAGTTCTTTCGCTTTATCCAGCTTCGACCCCGCATCCGCCCCCGCAACCACATAATCCGTCTTCTTACTGACCGAGCCGGTTACTTTCCCGCCAGCGTCTTCAATCATCTTCTTAGCTTCGTCCCGTGTGAAATGCGCCAGCGTCCCAGTCAGCACAAATGTCTTGCCTGCAAGCTTTGTCCCGCGATGCTTCTTCTGCCCCGTTAACGTGAGCCCCGCCTCACGCAAGCGCCTGACCAACTTGCGATTGGCCGCGATGCTAAAGAACTCCACAATGCTCTCAGCGATCCGCGGACCCACTTCATTTACATCCTGCAGCTCTTCTACGCCAGCGCTCTCCAGCGCTTCCATCGATCCAAACTGCTCAGCCAGAAATTGCGCCGTCCGTTCGCCAACCATCCGAATGCCGAGACCGTAGATGACCCGCTCCAGCGGCAATTTCTTGGAGTTCTCAATCTCATCCAAAATGTTCTGCGCCGATTTGTCCCCCATGCGCTCCAGGCTGAGCAGGTCCTCCTTTGTCAGCTTGTAGATATCCGCAACGTTCTTCACCAGCCCACGCTCTGTGAGTTGATTCACCAGCGCATCTCCCATCCCATCGATATTCATCACGCCACGCGAAGCAAAATGCAGAATGGTCTCGCGCAGCTTGGCGGGACAGTTCGCATTGACGCACCGGTAGTCGACCTCGCCCTCAGTCCGAACGACCTTCGTGCCGCACACGGGACACTTTTCGGGAGCCTTAATGTCTTTTTCGCCGCGCGGATGCTCTTTATCGACTTCCACTACCTTTGGAATCACATCGCCGCCACGCTCAACTCGTACCCAGTCGCCGATCTTCACGCCCAGGCGCTCGATCTCATCCATGTTGTGCAGGGTTGCATTGCGAACCGTGGTGCCGCCGATCGCCACCGGCGTCAACTCCGCGACAGGAGTGAGCTTGCCAGTTCGGCCAACCTGCCAGCGCACATTCTCCAGCTTGGTAACGGCCCCACGCGCCGCATATTTATAGGCAATCGCCCACCGCGGAGCTTTTCCCGTAAAACCTAATTCGTCTTGAAGCGAAGTTCGATCGACTTTGATAACGATGCCGTCAATCTCGTAAGGCAGCGAATCGCGTTTCTCTTCCCAACGCTGGATAAATGCCCAAGCCTCGTCCATCGATCGTACGAGCTTGTGGTTTGGATTGACTTTGAATCCGGCGGCCTCGAGAGCCGCCAGCGTTTTCGAATGATGATCAAAATACGTGCGGCCGTTTTGCAGCAGAATATAGGGAAAATAGTCGAGGCGGCGCTCCGCGGTGATATTGGAATCGAGCTGTCTCACGGTGCCGGCAGTGAAATTGCGCGGGTTCGCGAATGTTGGTAGTCCATACCGTTCGCGTTCTTCATTAATCTTTTTGAACGATGCTGTGGGCATGAGCAACTCGCCGCGCACTTCGAAATCCAGGGGAATGCCCGCTTTCTTCAGCTTCTCCTTCAGAATCGAAAGCGGCACCGACCGCACCGTGCGCACGTTGAGCGTAACGTCTTCACCCACGCTGCCGTCCCCGCGGGTAATTCCGCGCACCAGTTTGCCGTCTTCATAAATCAAGGCCAGCGACATGCCATCGAGCTTAAGCTCGCAAACGTAATCCACCTCGCTGCGCCCGATCAGTTCGTGCACACGGCGGTCCCAGTCCCGCAATTCCTCTTCGCTATAAGTGTTATCGAGCGACAGCATCGGCGAAGAGTGCGGCACTTTGACAAATCCCTCGCGCGGCTTGCCTCCGACCCGCTGCGTGGGAGAATCCGCTGTAATCAGCTCCGGATGCTCCGCCTCCAGATCTTTCAACTGCCGCATCAGCTTGTCGAACTCAAGGTCGCTGATCTCAGGATTGTCTACGACGTAGTACAGGTATTCGTGGTGCCGGATCTTCTCGCGCAGCGCCTCGATCTTTTTTTCGACGTCTTTGCCCGGGGAAGCCATCGCGCAGATTATAGTCGGAGCGTGCGCCGCGGAAGGAATTCATAAAAAGGAATCCTGAGTAAAAAATCGTGACGAAGCCCCCGCAAATCCTCGAGACACCACGCCTGATCCTGCGCGAGTTGTCTGCTGACGATGTCGAGGCACTAGGAAGCGTTCTCTCCGACCCTGAAACCATGCGTTTCTATCCCGCGCCGCTCGCTCACACCGGAGTCGAAGAATGGATCGCCCGCAACCTGCGGCGCTACGCCAACGACGGCCATGGGCTCTGGGCAATGGTTTTGAAAGCGAATGGCGAACTGGTCGGCGATTGCGGCCTGACGGTTCAGAGTGTGGACGGCACGGACGAGATCGAGATCGGCTACCACGTGCGCCGCGATCACTGGGGGCAAGGCTTGGCGACGGAAGCGGCCCGCGCCTGCCGCGACTACGGATTCGGCCACCTTCCCGTCGATCATAATTATTTCTCTCATCCGTCCCGAGAACCTGCCCTCGCGTCGCGTGGCCGAAAAAAACGGCATGAGCATTTGGAAAGAAGTCATAAGGAAAGGCATCCCGCACCTGGTTTACAAAATCCACAGAGGACAGACGGGCGGCGAACAAAGGTGACGAAAAAGGGACAGCGTTGCCTCAATTCACAGCAAATCCGTCAGCTTCAAAGTACAATCCAGCTTCGATCTTCGATCCAGTCATGCGTAAGGCGGCACTACTCTACAATCCTGATTCCGGCGGCAGCCGTGTACGGCGCCAAACCGAGCTTGAGTCCGTGCTGGCGTTGCTCCGCGGCGCCAACGTCGAGGCCCACCTTGTGCTCACCGACTCTCGCGCCCACGCCGAAGAGAAGGCGCGCCAAGCCGTTCTCGCAGGTTGTGACACGATTTTTGCCTGCGGTGGAGACGGCACCATCCACAACATGATCCAGGTGCTCGCGAACACCAAGGTCGCCCTGGCGATTTTGCCCATGGGCACCGCCAACGCACTCGCGCACGACCTGGGTGTGCCGATGAATATCTCAGCAGCAGCGCAGGCAGCTCTGCACGGCGTCCTCCGCAGGATCGCACTCGGCCGTGTAGAGTTTCTCGATCTCGAAGGGAAGCCCGGTAGTCGCTTCTTCATCGTCGCGGCCGGCGCAGGCGTCGACGCTCACCTCTTCTACAAACTTCATATCGGCACCAAGCAACGCATGGGCATGACCGCCTACTACTCCAAAGCCTGGCAGCTTTGGTTCACGCATCCCATGACCCGCTTTCTGGTGGAGTTCGCCGAGACCGGTGCCGGGCAGTCCCGGCGAGCGGACGTCACTGAGTTGATGGCTGTCCGCATCCGAAATTTCGGCGGAGTGCTGCAGGAACTGGCCCCCGGAGCTTCTCTCGATCGTGACGATTTACGGTTGGTTTTCTGCCGCACCGCCAGCCGCCTCGCCTATCTTCTCTATGTGACGCGCGGGCTGCTGCGGGGCAATTGGAAGGTTCCAGGCATTGACTTGGCTCACAGCGGAAGAGTTTCGTGCCAATACCTGCCAGCGTCAGCCTCCGCCGATAACATGCCCGCCCAGCCGAAGGTCTATGTCGAGGCCGACGGCGAACTAGTAGGCACGCTGCCTTCCGAAATTACTGTCGTTCCAGACGCTCTCACTTTGTTGGCGCCGTCGCGCTAGGTTTCACCGGGGGTTGGCATTTGCCAGCCCAGCCAAATAGAATCCTTAGACCGCTTGGAACCGATTACCCATTTTCTGACCGGCGCATGCATGGGCCGCGCTGGCCTCAACCGCAAGACAGCGCTGGCCACGGCGGTGTTGACGCTTGCCGCAGAGGCGCCAGATCTAGATGTTCTCAGCCGTTTCGGCGGCCCAGCCTTCGGCTTTGCGCACCATCGCGGCTTCACGCACTCCTTCCTTGGAGTTCCGCTCGACGCCGCCGTGGTAGTCGGTTTCGTCTATCTGATCTGGCGCTTGCGCGGGCGCAAAGTAAAAGATCCCAATCTCCCGCCGCGCTGGGGACTTCTCTACTTCTATGCCTGCCTCGCCGGGCTCAGCCACATTCTGCTCGACTTCACCAACAACTACGGCGTGCGCCCGTTCTGGCCGTTTTCCGAGAAGTGGTACTCCTGGGACATCGTTTTCATCTTCGAGCCCATCATGTTCGGATTCCTGCTCCTCGGGTTGATTGTTCCGTCGTTCTTCTCACTGATCGATCAGGAAATCGGCGCGCGGGCCCGCGGACCAAGGGGCCGCGTCGCAGCCACTCTCGCGCTAACAGGCGTGGTCCTGCTCTGGGGTCTGCGCGACTTCGAGCATCGCCGGGCGGTCGGCGCCCTCGCTGCCCGCACCTACGAAGGCGCGGATCCGCTGCGGGTCTCCGCTTATCCCTCGTTGGCTGATCCGTTTCATTGGTACGGCGTGGTGGAGACTCCAGCTTTTTTCGCGCTCGCCCCTGTAAATTCTCTGGGACCGGAAGTCGATCCCGACGACCATCTCGACATCCGCTACAAGCCCGAAGAAACGCCGGTGACATTAGCCGCGAAGAAATCCTACCTCGGCCGCGTGTACCTCGACTGGGCGCAGTACCCAATCACCGAGACCGAGGCGCTCGATTCGCCGGATGGCGGCTACATCGTGTTCCTGCAGGATTTGCGCTTCGTACAGTTGCCCCGCCTGCTAAACCGCGGGGACCGCCCACGCCGCCCGCTCGGCGCAGGCGTCCAGATCGACCGAAATCTCCGAGTGGTCGGGGATGTCTACGGCTCCGGCAAACAGCAGGTCGTCGTGCCCGAACCACGCTAGCGTCGGAATCCAGCGCTCTAATGTGGGGACAGCCGCCCTCGGCTGTCCGCTTCGCGCAGCGAAGCCTCTTCGGGCGATACCTGCCAGCAGACGCTTGACGTACCCGCCTTCCCGCGCCCAGAATAATGATTCCGAGGTGCTCATGCTGCCTTATGTATTCGTCCTACTCGCCATTTTTGTCCGCTTCTTGCCGTTCATGGGCCCGCTGAACTTCCTGCCGCACGCCTGGCACTTCACTCCGCTGGCGGCCTCGTTGCTGTTTTTCGGCGCGCGCGGTTCGCGGCGTCAGATGTGGATTCCGCTGGCGCTGCTGGCGGCGACTGACGTTATCCTTACGAAGTTCATCTACTCGTACCAGCTAACCTGGGACCAACTGGTAACTTGGGCATGGTATGCAGCGATTCTTTGGTTGGGGACCAACCTGCGGGAGAAATCGGGCCCAGTTCGCGTAGTAGGCGCCGCGCTCGCCAGTTCAGTGTCGTTCTTCCTGATCAGTAATTTCGCAGCGTGGGCCGCCTATACCGATATGTATCCCAGAACCTTCCACGGCGTAATGACGTCCTACGCCGCTGGGCTCCCCTTCTTCCGCGGCACAGTCGAGAGCGACCTGTTCTTCTCGATCGCTTTTTTCGGAACTCCAGTGTTCCTGCACGCGCTTTCCGGCTGGATGCACAAAACTTCCGGCGACCACATCGCTGCCGCGTAGAAATCGCGCAGACAATAACGTGGGGACAGCTTCCTTAGGCCGTGCATCTCGTGTGGGGACGGGCGCCTCGCGAGCCTGCCCTGAGCAATGCCGAATGGTCCAGCAGAGCGAAGCGAGGCGTGGCAAGCGTCTGCTAGCTTGCCGCTCGCGCCCTTTTGCTCCTCCACCGCAGCAGCCAAATCAACCCCCCCAAGACAACCACCGCC
>JBAUYE010000307.1:0-9645 GCA_049584615.1 Candidatus Sulfotelmatobacter sp. | reverse complement strand
CTACAAGCCGGATTTCCCTGACCGCGACGACAAGAATTTCCTGAAGACGACGAAAGCTTATTTTGCGCCGGATGCGGATGAGCCAAAGTTTGAGTTCGAGCCGGTGGATGTATCGCTGATTCCCCCGCGGCCGAGGAAGTATGACGCGGCGAAGTAATAGGAGGGAGCGCGATCATGAGTGAGGGAATGCGCGGGAATAGGTGGCTAGATATCGCTCTGGCCTCCACGCTAGCGATCGTGTTCGTCTGGCTGAGGTCGTGGAGCGGCCTGTGGCAATACGGCTGGACCGGCGTTCTGTTTGGGCTCGCCTTGGGTTTGTACGCCCTGCGAGGAGTACGCGCGAGCTATGACATTGCGAGACGCTACGATATTCCGGGTCGGGTGTACATCGTTGGAATTGTCGTTTTCGCGGGCCGAGGGGCGGTTACCTTGAAGCATTTTCTAGTTGGCTGGCGCAGCGACGATGGATTCTTTGGCATCCTGCTGCTTTCGCTAGCAATCAACGAGGCATTGGTCTTCCGTCGGCTCCGGCACGACCGCACAGAGCCCGTGGTAAACGAACGTAAACCAAGACTGAACCATGGCTAACAAATCCGTCATCCTCAAAATAAAGCGTCAGAACACGCCCACTTCAAAGCCGTACTGGGAAGAGTTCGAACTCGCCCACCATCCGGGCATGAACGTGATCTCCTCGCTCATGGAGATCGCCGCCAACCCCGTCACGCGCGAGGGCAAGGCGACCACGCCCATCACCTACGATTCAAATTGCCTCGAGGAAGTCTGCGGCTCCTGCGCCATGCTCATCAACGGACGCGCCCGCATGGCTTGCTCTGCATTGATTGACAACCTCGAGCAACCGGTTAAGCTCGAACCGTTCTCCAAGTTCCCCGTCGTCCGCGACCTCGCGGTTGATCGCAGCGTTCTCTTTGAGAATCTCAAGATCGTTAAGGCCTGGGTTCCGATCGACGGCACCTACGACCTCGGCCCCGGACCGCGCTTGTCGCCGGAAGAGCAGGAAGCGGCGTATCCGCTTTCCCGCTGCATCTCATGTTGCTGCTGCATGGAAGCTTGCCCGCAGTTCAACGAAGAGACGGGCTTCGTAGGCGCGGCCACCATCGCGCAGGTGAGGTTGTTCAACACGCATCCCACAGGCAAGGAGTTGCAGCGCGAGCGTCTCGCGGCGTTGATGGGCGACGGCGGCATCCAGGAATGCGGCTACGCCCAGAACTGCGTGGAAGTTTGCCCTAAGGATATCCCGCTGACCCGCGCCATTTCCGAGGTAGGCGGCGCGGTCATGAAGCAAGCGGTCGGTGACCTTTTCCGGCGCTGATTTTTGTCACTTTCGCCCCCATAACACACTTCTGCCGCGTCCTCGCAGGCGCTAAATGCTTGCTGCAAGAGCACATGCGTTGGCCGCAATCCCGCGCTGGAGTGGCGTTTCGCGTGCTCCTACCCACAGGTGGAGCACGCTTGCGAAAGCGGCGGGTAACCAGCGGTAACCAAGCGCGGGTAATGCCTGCCGGAAACTCTGGTAACCAGCGCCCGGCAATCAAAGGTTGGGGCGCTTGACACGATGACTTACAATGTCCGGGCGGTTGTGGGTTGGGCCGTTTCGGAAGACTACGGAACTCATTGAGAAAAAAACCACAGCGTCAAATAATTCTTCTGGCCATGCTGGCTTGCCTGTGCAGCCCGCTCTTTGCGGTGACTGCGACGTCTGTGCACAAGTCCGTCCACCATCACCGGTTTCCCCGGTTGCATTGGACGTTGTGGCATCCCATGTTCCGCCCCACTCACGAATCTCTTTTGGCGCAGAACGCAGAAGTTGACCGGCTGGAATTGCCCCGCATTCAGGACGACGACGAACTCGAGGCGCTGAAGGCTAGCGGAGCGCTGCAGCCCATCATCGCCGGTGAGACGCTGCGCTTTGATCCGCGCCTTGATCCTTCGCGCCGCTACTGCCGTCCCTGGACCCGCGACTTTGTGCAGGATATCGCCCAGGCTTATTACAATCGTTTTCACGAGCAGATTCAGGTAAATTCCGCGGTGCGCACGGTGAAGCTTCAGAAGAAACTGCGCCGGCATAACCGCAATGCGGCTCCGTCTGAGGGCGATACCGCGTCGTCCCATCTCGCCGGTCTTACAGTGGACTTGCAACGCCGGGGCATGACCCAGGACCAGATTCACTGGATGGAACACTACCTCTTCTACATGAAGGCTCTCGGCCTGGTTGAGCCCGAAGAAGAGCGGCATCAGTGGGTGTTCCACATCATGGTCTCAGGCCGGTACGCGGACTGGCGCGAAACTCAGGACATCATTCCAGTTGATCGCCCCGAACCCGCTACGGTGACCGCCGAAAGCCGCGCCGAATAGTCACTTGCCTAATCGCTGACAAAGTCCCTCACAACGTTCCTCACAGCGCATATTGCGCTTCGCCGTTGCCAAACGACCAGTTCTCCCACGCAACTTCCACCAGATTGATCATCAGGTCTTGCTTCCGTAATCCGGGGTTCTCCGCCAGAATTTCCGCTATGCGCTGGAACAGCTTTCGTTTCTGCGCCAGTTTGCGTCCGGTGGAGAGCGTAATCTGCACCATCACGAAGTTATCCGTCCGCTGCACACCCAGGTATGCGGGATCGTAGATCAGACCGCTAGCCGGATGCTCGGTTATCACTTGGAATCGGTCCTGCGCGGGCGCGTCCATGGCCTCTACCAACGCTCGGTGCACACCGTCGGCCACCGCCTTTCTATATTCCTCAGTCTTGCCTTTTCGTAATGAGATTCGAACCAGTGGCATCTATCCCTCCCTGGAGTTGCGAGTAGTGCTAGACAATGGATGAATCTGCTCCTCAACGCGATTCATGTGCAGCAACATCGATGGGGCAGAACATCGAGCGTGCTTTAATGGATCATGATCGTTCTGATGGCCGGCCTTCCCGGCACCGGCAAGACTACGCTCGCGCGCGAACTGGCTAGCCGCCGGCGCGGCCGAGTGCTTAGTAAAGACGAGGTCCGGCACGCACTCTTTTCCGCCGACGAAATCGAATATTCTTCCCTGCAGGATGACTTCTGCCTGCACCTCATGCTTGAAATCGCAGGCCAACTCCTGCATCGAGATCCGCACCGTCTTGTCTTTCTTGACGGGCGGACGTTCTCTCGGCGCTACCAGATCGACAACGTCGTAAACGCTGTAGCCGCGCTGCACCACAGCTGGCGCATCCTCGAGTGCGTGTGCTCGGAGGAATTGGCGCGGCAACGGATCGAGGAGCAGGCTGTCTCGGGAGCCCACCCTGCCGGCAATCGCAACTTCCAACTCTACCTTGAGGTGAAATCACGATTCGAAGCCATCACCTTGCCCAAAACCGTGATCGACACTGGCCAACCGCTGCCGGCCTGCGTCGATCAGGCGCTGACAGCACTTCAGTCATAGTCGGTCGCCAATCCGCACCCTTGTAGCGCCGCCGTCCCGGCGGCCGGCAGGATGCCGGCGCTACTTATTCTGCCTGTTCGGCAAGCGCTTTCTTCTTAATGCTCTGATCTATACAATCGTGGACTTGCTCCGCGCGCACGGTTGCCGGAGCTCCAAACTATGAGTCGCTACAGAATTCTCCCGCTCGCATTCCTGCTCCTTGCTGCTTCATGCGTCATTGCCCAATCCACAAACCCGTCAGACATAACCGTCAGCGCCAAGGCTCGCGCGATTCAGGAATCCGCCATCGTAGTCGACACCCACGCCGACACGCCCCAGCGTTTTCTCGACGAAGGCTTCGACATCGGCTCGACCGACCCCAACGACGTGGGGCACATCAGTCTCGACAAAGCCCGCCGCGGCAATCTGGGCGCGGAGTTCTTCTCCATCTGGGTGGAGCCCGAGACAAACCAGGGCCACTTCGCCAAACACACATTCGATCTCATCGACTCTGTTTACCAGCAGGCCGCGCGGCATCCCGACCGCATGATGATGGCTTTTTCCGTGGCCGATATCGAACGCGCGCACAAGGAACATAAGCTCGCAGCGCTCATGGGCATCGAAGGCGGCCACTCGATCGAGAACGACATGCACTTGCTACGCGATTACTACCGGCTCGGCGTGCGCTACATGACGCTCTCCTGGTCGAACACGAACGAATGGGCCGATTCCTCCGGCGACATCAACGACCCCAAAGTTGAGCACCACAACGGCCTCACCGATTTCGGCAAGCAGGTTGTGCTCGAGATGAATCGCCTCGGCATGATGGTGGATATTTCACACGTCGCCGATAAGACTTTCTGGGACGCAATCGCCACCACAAAAGCTCCGCTCATCGCCTCGCATTCTTCCGCCCGCGCTCTGGTCGACGCGCCGCGAAATATGACGGACGATATGCTGCGCGCGGTCGCCAAAAATGGCGGCGTCGTGCAGGTGAACTTCTTCTCTGGCTTCGACGATCAGAGCTATTGGGATGCCTCGCGGGCGCAAGCCAAGGATCGCGACGCGGCCATCGCGGCCTTTGTCGCCAAGAAGAAAGCGGAGGGACAGCCTGTTGCTTACGTCGATGAGGACCGCATCGAGCGTGAGTGGACGGCGAAACTTCCGCGTCCGCCTTTTCACGTTTTGATTGATCACATTGATCACATCGCCAAGGTCGCCGGGGTCGATCATGTTGGCCTGGGCTCTGACTTCGACGGCGTCAGCGGCGCCACGCCGCAGGGCATGGATTCCGCCGCCGACCTGCCAAAGATTACGCAGGCCCTGCTCGATCGCGGATACAGCGCCGACGACATCAAGAAGATCCTTGGCGGCAACATTCTGCGAGTCTTCCGCCAGGTCGAGACCGTGAGCCGCGAAATGCAGGCGCCCAGTCTCGTCAGCGCCAGCGCTCATTGACTTCTCTGTCGTACAATGCAACGTTATAATCGAACGGTGCTGTTACACCACAAGCGGCAACTTTGTGCCCGTGCAAGGAGCACTCATGCGTAATGCATTTATAGTTTCTACCCTGCTTTCAATGTCTGCGCTCGCAGTCTGGGCGCAGTCGAGCCCACAGGCCGCAGATGCAGCGAAACCAGCTCCGGCCAAGGCGCCCGTTCATCATGCGGCAGCGGGTCCGCCGACTGCGATCATCGATACTACGGTAGGTAAATTGACGTGTACTCTGTTCCCGGACAAAGCTCCCATCGGAGTCGCGAACTTCATCGGCCTCGCCACCGGAACCAAAGACTGGAAGAACCCCGTTAGCGGAGTCACCAAGCACGGAGTGCCGCTCTACGACGGCACCATTTTTCATCGCGTCATCGCCGGCTTCATGATCCAGGGCGGCGACCCTAAAGGCGATGGAACGGGCGATCCCGGCTACGCGTTCAAAAACGAAGTTTCCTCCGACTTGCTGTTCGACAAGCCCGGCCGTCTCGCCTATGCCAACGCCGGCCCCAACACCAACGGATCGCAGTTCTTCATCACCGAAGAGGCCCAGCCGCATCTCAACGGAGGCTATACCATCTTCGGCCAGTGCGACGAAGCCAGCGTGGCTCTGGTGAAACAGATCGCGCACATGGCTACCGACCCGATGAACGACCGTCCATTCCGTCCGGTTAAGATTATTCACATTTCGATTGTCCACAGAGTGCCCATGGCGAAACCCGCAGCTCCAGCAAAGCCCGCAGCATCTGCGCCGAAACCAGCAGCAAGTCAGAATTGACACATGTGGAGGCAGCCGCCTCGGCTTTCCTCCGTAGCCACGAAAAACGACCAATGACTGAAAGGACTCCATGACCCGCCAACCCGGACTCTACGCTACCTTTGAAACCAGTGAAGGCAACATGGTCTGCCGCCTCTTCGAAAAAGACGCGCCCAAAACCGTAGCCAACTTCGTGGAACTCGCCGAAGGCAAACGCGAGTGGACGCATCCCTCGACCCGCAAGAAATCCAATGACCGCCTTTATGATGGAACGATTTTTCACCGGGTCATCCCTGACTTCATGATCCAGGGCGGCGACCCGCAAGGCACCGGCATGGGAGGCCCCGGCTACCAGTTCGAAGACGAAACCAAAGGCTCGCCCCACAAGCTCGACAAGGCGGGCAATCTCGCCATGGCCAACGCCGGCCCCAACACCAACGGCTCGCAGTTCTTCATCACCGTGGCGCCCACCACGTGGCTGACCGGCAAGCACACGATCTTCGGCGAGGTGGTCGAAGGTCAGGATATCGTCAAGAAGATTTCAGAAGTTCCGCGCGGGCGCAATGATCGGCCGAATAAGGACGTCGTCGTGAAGAAGGTGACGATCGAGAAGGTGTAAATGGTCGAAATGAAGCGAAAAGTGCAGCTTGGACTGGCCTTGACCTTTCTCTTGGGCGCGATCCAGTCGTCCGCCCAGGCTGCCACTTGCGCCGACGTCACGGCTGCCAAGTCGCGCACCTACGGTTTCCGCCCATCCCAGGTGACGGCAGCCGACAGGAATCGAAAATCCGCGGAGATGGACGGTTTCTGGAGTCTGGTAAAAAGCATGGGACCGGATGGCATCGGTTGCCTGCGGACCCTGGTCGAGGCAGAGCAAGCAGACAGCTTCTTCCTTTTTGACGGCGGCTCGTTGCTGGCATCGCTGGATCATTCCGGCGGGTCGAATCAGGCAATTCTGAAGGCCTTGGCGCAGACCAATCTGCAGGATGTGCAACCCGATGCCTTCATCAGCCTCGCGCTGCGACTTGCCAAGCAGGACGTTGACATCTCCTCTGCGGCGGACAACTATCTCCGCGCTCCCAAGGTGACTGCCTACCTGGCCCGGCATGGGGGGTACAAACTCGACAGGCTGCAAGGAGCGATTCTGCTGTACGGTTCCATGCCGCCTGCGCTGGTAGACAAAGCTCTTTCGCGAGAAGTTCAAGGCAGCAACGACGACGCCCGCAACACGGCGGCCATCGTGTGGTCCATGAATCTGACGGAAGAGAGCTTCAAGGGACTGGCCGCTCTGGGGGATATGAAGACTTTCTCCAACGAAGCCCGACAATCAGTGCAATACGTTCTCAAGGCGCAAACGGTACCGGTCACAAAACCGTCGAAGTACTCTCGCGCGCAGGTGCTGGCGAAAATCGCGAAGCTGCCCGACTTTGATCCAAGCGAATTTTCCGGAGGTTTCGCCGATATGGAGGCTGAAATTCGAGCGTTCCACAACAGCATCTGCGCTACCTTGACCCCGGTCGATGTGGTAACGCTACTCGATGCGCGTAGGCGGTCGATTCGCGGTGTGTCGGACGAGTCGGTCGACGACTACTCCGAACTCAGTGGCGTTCTCCTGAATCTGATAAACGTCCTGGGTCTTTACCCCGACTATCGCACTCACTGAGAGCGGGCGAGGCTGTTCAGACCCCAATCACACCGCACAACTCCTTGACCGCCGCCGCACTCTTATCCAGCCCAGCCTTCTCTTCGGCCGTAAGCTTGATCTCGATAATCTGCTCAATCCCCTTTGCGCCCAGTTTCACCGGCACGCCAACATAGAGACCGCTGATCCCGTACTCGCCCTGCAAGTACGCGGCACAAGGCAGAATCTTTTTCTTATCTTTAAGAATCGCCTCGACCATCTCGGTCGCCGCGGCCGATGGCGCGTAATAAGCCGAGCCGGTCTTCAGATACTTGACGATCTCCGCTCCGCCGTCGCGCGTGCGCTGCACTAAAGCCTCAAGCCGCGACTTCTCGATCAGCTCGGTAATCGGGATGCCTGCAACGGTCGAATAGCGCGGCAGCGGAACCATGGTGTCCCCATGTCCGCCGAGCACAAATGCGGTGACATTCTCCACGCTGACTTTCAATTCGTCGGCGATGAAGGCGCGGAAGCGCGCCGAATCGAGCACGCCCGCCATGCCGACCACGCGCTCGCGGGGGAACGCGCTCAACTTGTAGGCCGCCTGCGCCATGGCATCCAGCGGGTTCGACACAATAATCAGAATGCAATTCGGCGAATATTTCACCACTTCGCCCACGACGGCCTTCATAATTCCGTAATTGGTGTTGAGCAAATCGTCGCGGCTCATCCCCGGCTTGCGTGGAATGCCCGCCGTAATCACTACGACATCGGAATTCGCCGTGTCTTTGTAATCGTTCGTGCCAATAATGTAGGAATCGCGCTTCTCAATGGGCATGGCTTCAAGCAGATCCAGCCCCTTGCCCTGCGGCACGCCTTCGATAATGTCGATCAATACAACATCGGCGAGTTCCTTCGACGCGATCCAATGAGCGGCAGTTGCCCCAACGTTTCCCGAGCCTACGATGGTTACCTTCTTGCGCATGTATGAATCCTTTCAGAAATGATTGGGTCATTGAGTCATTTTGCGATTTAGCGATCGAAGATCAAGATGGCGAAAATGCAGCGAGCGCACCGCCAGTCGCTCAATGGCCCGATCGCCCAATCGCTCAATGCCCTACACCAGCACCGCCGCACCCATGTTCTCAATGATGCTATCGGCAAATTGGCTGGTCTTCACTTTGGTCGCGCCTTCCATCAGTCGCTCAAAGTCATAAGTAACTTTCTTCTGGAGAATCGTCCGCTCCATCCCGCCCTCGATCAGGTCGGCAGCCTCGTTCCATCCCAGAAACCGAAACATCATCACGCCCGAGAGCATCACCGACCCGGGATTGATCACATCTTTATCCGCATACTTCGGAGCCGTCCCGTGCGTGGCCTCGAAGATGGCGTAGCCATCGCCAATATTCGCCCCCGGAGCAATGCCCAGCCCGCCGACTTGCGCCGCGCAGGCGTCGGAAATGTAGTCGCCGTTCAGGTTCGGACAAGCCAGCACGGAATACTCATCGGCCCGGGTCACCACCTGCTGAAAGATAGAATCGGCAATGCGGTCGTTGATCATGATTTTCTTCTTCCACTGGCCCTTGCCGTGCGTAGCATAGATGCGGTCCAGCACCACTTTCACTTCCTGTTCCACAGCCTGGCGAAACGCAGGCGGAGCAAATTTCATTCCCGGCTCAACCAACTCAGTATTTTGCGCCACCGTCAGATTCGGATTCTTATCTTTGTTGTCGACGATCCAGCTCTCACGCTCGGTGATTACCTGGTCGCGAAATTCCTCAGTGGCCAGCTCGTATCCCCACTTGCGGAACGCGCCCTCGGTAAACTTCTGGATGTTGCCCTTGTGCACCAGGGTCACGCTCTTGCGCCCGGTCTCGAGCGCATGACGAATCGCCATCCGCACCAGGCGCTTGGTTCCGGTGATCGAGATCGGCTTGATGCCGACGCCGGAATCCAGCCGGACCTGTTTCTTGCCGCCCTTCAGCATATCTTTGTTGAGAAACTCGATCAGCTTCTCGCACTCCGCAGTTCCCTCTTCCCACTCGATGCCGGCGTATACATCCTCGGTATTCTCGCGATAGATAACCACATCCATGCGCTCGGGATGTTTCACCGGCGACGGAACTCCCTTGTAGTATTTCACCGGACGCACACAGCAGTAGAGATCCAGAATCTGACGCAGGGCGACGTTGAGCGACCGAATGCCGCCGCCCACAGGCGTGGTCAGCGGGCCCTTAATCGCGACGCGAAATTCGCGAATGGCCGCAACCGTGTCATCAGGCAGCCAGGTATCGAACTTTGCTTTGGCCTTCTCTCCAGCAAACACCTCATACCAGGCAACGCGGCGCTTGCCCTTGTAGGCTTTTT
>JBAUYE010000306.1:0-7250 GCA_049584615.1 Candidatus Sulfotelmatobacter sp. | reverse complement strand
GTTTGTGAATTATTGTGGAGTGAAGTTTTGGTGATAGCTGAGACTGACCACGTCCTGGAACATGGGAGTTCCGGGAGGCAGCTGAGTCGGGTTCAGGAACTGAGTGTCGAAGAAATAGTTTCGTGTGGGAGCGCCATATACGGTGTTGCAGCACTTGAACACGCCGGTGAGGTATTGCGAGTAGTACATGCTGATCAGCGAGCCCGCATAGTTCACGGTACCACCGCCTCCGTTGAGGCCGTCGCTGCGGTCCTCGATATAGCGCAGGAAGTTGTGCATACCACCGTCGGTTCCGAAGTCCTTCAAGCCGTCAGTGACGGCCCAAGCGGGCTCAAAAAACGGAATGCTCTTGCCCGCAGCAATGGCCATCCGGTAATAGCTGTTGTTTCCCGGCCGGTTGGTTGCGACTCCTGGCTGCAGGAAGCTTTCGGCATCGGTCCAGCCAGTCTTTGTAGTCGGCGTGGTAGCGGTCGACGGAGGGTTGGAGAGTAGCGTGACGGAATCGGCGATGATCGAGGCCGCCGAATGTGGGGCGGTGGTGGTGGCTCCGGCTGGCCAGAGAGGATCGGCGGCGCCGGTGTTGTAATCTCCCCACACATAGACCGGTTCTTCCGAGGCGACGGTGAAGCCGTTGCCGCTGGTCGCCCCGGCTAAGGGCTGTGGCAAGTAACTGATACCTGCAGCGCTCATGCCACCATCGACCAGGCGCAATCCGTGACGCGGGCCGTAGACCACGTTGTTCTGCGGATTTCCGGCGTACGCGGTGGCGCCTGCCGTTCCAGTGGCAGTCGGATACGTCTCAATCGCGCCGCCTGCGGTCAAGGTGTAAGAGTTGCAGTTCACCTGGTTCGCGCTCACGGTCTGGGCATTGGCCGGAATGGGGAAGTATGGCGTGCTTGTGTAGGCGCCAGTCAATCCGAATCCCGCTGCCAGATTCTTTTCGCCATAGGTGTCGAGGTAGCCGTCTTCGTTCACGTCTTCCGGCGAGTAAGAGTAGTAGGTTGCTGGTTCCAGCTTGCCATCGGGTACGCCGGTGGCGGAAGAGCCGTTGACAGTGTCTTCAAGCCCGGAGAATCCCGTGATGCCGTTGTAAACCGTCGCGCCGGTCGGACTGGGATCGGACAACATGCCACGGCGATCCGAGAAATACAGGATGTAGCCGTTATAGTTGATGTTGTTCACCGACTTGCCGCTTCCGGCGGCGTATGGCGCGACTCCCTGCAGCCAGAGCCACAAGTTACCCACGTCCAGCTCGACCACGTTCATGACTCCGATCGGGCTGCACGGAGTGTAGACGGTCTGGCCCTTGGTGGCAGTGGTGTTAGTGGGCCGCGTGGCAACGTCGCGCGGCTCGCCTTCACGCGAGTCGTAGAAGTTGATGGGAATCCAGTTGGCTGCAGTTCCACTGGTGTCGGTAGTGTCAGCTTCAATGGCACTGGCGGTTGCGACGCCCTGGTTGAGCTGCTGCAGAATCAGGATCGCCGGGCTGATCGGGTTGTAACACTGGCCGGCTGGAGGAGTGGGATACAAGGTGCAAGCCGGGCTCGCGCCGCCCACGATGTACGGAGCCGTGGGGGGCGTGTTATAACCGCGGCCGAAGCCGTATCCCAGCCATTGCGTTGTAATTCCGGTCCAGACGCCGGCGTTGCTCAGGTACTCGACACGCAGCCAAACGTGGGCGGTGTTAGGAGCAGCGGCGGCGACGCTGGCCGGGCTGGTGGTAATCTGGCTGAAAAGCGGCCAGCTAGTCCAACCGTAGGCCGTACCCGTCGCGGGGTTGGTGGGTGCAACCCATCCGTTCGTCCCGGCTGTGGCCACGCCGTAGTACATGTAGTCGGCCGGGCTGCCGGTGTAGCTGAGCGCGACTGACGTGGTAGTGGCGCCGACGGTTGAGACGCCAAGCTGTATGTCCTGTCCATCGCCGATTGCGCCGCGTTCGGGGTGAAGATCGCCTTGCGAGTCGGCCAACAGGATGCGGATGGAAGCCTCATTGTAGAGTCTGGAACCGCTCAAAAGCGAAGTATCACTCGACTGAGGCTTGCGAATGATGTCGATGGCGCCCACCTTGCCCGACGACACGAAAGGTAACTGCAACTTAGTCGCGCCAGTCAGTCCGTTGGTGATGAAGCTGTTGAAGGTGGTGGTGGAAATCCCCTTCCAGCCCGCGTTGGCTGCGCCTCCGCAGTCGGTGGTGCAGGTGGCAGGTGCTGGAGGGGCTGGGAATCCGCCGGTCCAACTGCCGGCGGGAAGCGCAATGCAATTCGCGGCTGGTCCGGTGCCCGGAGCACCCGGACAACCACCCGCGGCATTGGGTACGTACACGGTTCCACCGTAGTCCGTGGCGGTCGGCCATCCATTCTCGAGCTGGGTGGTAATGACCTGGCCGACAGCTGCGATCTTATCGGTAAAGGTTAAGTCGGCACCAGAGGCCAGGAAGAGATTTCCGTTGGTGTGAACCCGGCCGCCGAAATTGAAGTTTGGACCGGCGAAGTAATCGCAATCTCCATCGCAGAAGACGCCGAACTCGAAAGCGGGAAGCAGAGCCACTTCCACGGTGCGCGACAAGTTGACGGATGCGCCCGTGATATTGGTGAGAGCCGCGTTGTTGGTGGCCTCACCGGCGGTGGATGCGCGGGTGGCAGTTACAGTCAGAGTGTAGGGAATGAGAGTTGCCACCATGCCCTGGTCCGAACCGGAACCGACGATGTCCCAGTTGCCAGTTGGGTTTGTAGAAGGAGCAGGACAGGTTGTGTTCGGCGGCCAGGTAATGCACTCCTGGTAATTCATGCTGGTGATGTTGGAACCGTTGACCATGGTCGGATAATTGGCCGGAACGGTGAGTGCAGTGATGGCCGCAGCAGTCGGGGTCTGCGAGGTCTGGTACAACTGAGAGAGTTCGGCAGTCAAGTTTTCGATGCCAGACTCCGCGCCGTAGAAGGCGAGACTGCCTTCCAGGTCGTTACCGCCCATGCGTTCTTCATTGCTGACCATGTACAACAGTCCCACGGCGATACCCGACAGCAGGACGGTCAACAATAATGCCGCGATAAGCGTGAAGCCTCGCGAATCTCGTTTACTCTTCCCCATATATCTCTCTCCCTCCAAGCGCAACAGCCATAACCTCACACCGCCGTTTATTGGCAAGCGGTGGTTTGGTCACTATAAGAATTGCAAAAACTCATATTGCGAGTACTGACGGAACTCGCCAGATACATGCTCTGGGATTTCTTTCCTGCCTGAGTAATGCTCTCTCCCATGATCCAAATATTGACCTTCTGAATCAGGGCAGGCGAAAGCCCGGCGCCGACGGGATTGGCCTGATTCGCGCTGATGGTGCCGAGCGTGTTATTGATCACGTCGTAGCTGAACTGCAGGTTGATGATGTCATCGGCGACGGGAACGGCAGTGAGTCCGTTGACCTGACGCATCAGGCGCGGAGTTTGCAAGGTTCCACCCGCTGGAGGAACCTGCAGGAAATAGGTAACGGCATAGAGACGGCAGGCCGTGATGCAAGTAATGCCCGCGGGGCAAGCGGCAACGGCGGTGGCAACCGAGGCGAGACTGTTGGAGCCGGTCTGGTTGATATTGAGCGCGTCGGAGGAGGCGAAATTGATCGTAGTGTTGTTGGGTATGCCGGTAATTTCGCCGACCGCCGCGGCCGTCTGCGCATAGCTCGTACCCTGCGAAGTCTTGCCATTGCCGGGGGTGTTGACAGTGAACAGCATCAGGTCGCCTACGTTGAGGCCGCCTGGGGCAAGGATGTTCGTGGGGTCACCCGTGGTGATCGTAGGAGCAGCGGCCACCGTGGCTTGGGTACCGCTGGGAAAGCTAAATGCGAAGTTGACCAGGGGAAAGTTGTAGTCGCAATAGATCGTGGTAATGCTGTCATTCACTGCGGCGGGAGCGGCGGTGATGACCGCGGAGCTCTGCACTCCGTTACCAAAGCCTGGCAAGATGCCATACATATAGTTAGCGACTCCGCTGCCGCTGAGCGGGTAAGTGTCGCCGGTGATGTAGCAGATGCCGGCCTGATTGCAGGCGACCTTGCTGGAGCCATCCGTATTGGCCAACTGGAGACCACCGGAAGGCAGGCCAGCGCCGGCCATGCTGATGTCCTTGGTCATCAACTCGATACCGGCCCGCATATTCTCCTGAGTGTCGGCGCGCTGGGTCACGGTAAGGGTGGCGTTCATGCCCATGTTGAAAAGCTGGGTCATCGCCATAATGGCGATCAAGCCGATGGCGGAGGCGACGAGCATTTCCAAGAGGCTGAAGCCGCGTTGCGATTTTGAGATGGATATCTTCATGGTTTTATTCGCCTCAGTGGTAGCTGGAGACCAGTCCGGCCACGGAGTAGGCGCGGGCCGGCCAGCCTGGTTTGGTGTAGGCAACGGTAATGGTGACGGCAATAAGATTGGTGTTGGGAGCCCCACTCGGCAGCGTCACCGGAGTGAAGGTGATGGTGCGGGTGAAGTTGCTGAGGCTATAAACGACGTCATCGTTCGGAGCAGCCTCGCCGAGAATGCCATCAGGACCGGGCAGTACAAGGCATTCCACTCCGCCTGGGCAAGCGGCGCCGGTGTCGGGAGCGGTGCAGGCGACGTCATCGCCCGTACCCACCAGACCATCGGGTCCAGCGCACTTCAGAGGAAGAGCCCCAGGCAGGAAGATGCCGCCGGCCGCAGTGTTGTTGATGGCTGAAAAAGGCAGCTGCTGGCTATTGCGGGCGGTGTAGATGCTTTCCATGGCGTCGAGCGCCTTGTGGCGGGCGATGAGATCTTCTTGCGCTGATTCGGTGGCGGCGATCGCGGTGCCGAAGGTGGCGATCAGGGCGAGCATGCTGATGCTCATGATCGCAATCGCGATCATGACTTCGATCAGCGTAAAGCCGCGCTGGGTTTGGAGCTTCCTGATGGATTTCTTAGTTTCGCTCATTGTTGCACCCATTCCTTCGCGCCACCTACCAGACCAATCGTCCATCCGCGGATTCTGCCGGTTGCGCCCCACACTGACACGGCTCGCGAATTGTAGATAGTGTCGCCGACACGCGTCAGATAGACGATGCCGTTGATGTAGGCACCGCTGCTTCCCACAACGCCTGCCTGCGCGGAGCCGTCGGGCATGAAGACGACGCATTGACAAGGCAGGGGGACGCCTGGCGTTAATGTGGATTCGAAATCGATGGCCGTGCCTCCAGTGACCAGAGGAGGAGGTGAGTCCGGCGCAGTGGCGGGGGGGCCGGCTGGTATGGCAAAAGTGACATCCGCTGGAATGGTGTAGGTGTTGACTTGCTCAATCGGAGGGGCGGCCACGGCGGGAGGCACAATCGGCGGCTGATACTCGACCTGAATAGTGCCGGCAGGAAAGCCGGCCGGATTGAAATTGACCTGGTACTGGTGACCCTGAGTGATGGCCAGGTTGCGAGTGTTGCGCAGGGCCATCAAAGTGGTTTCATAGGCCGAGTTCATGTGGCTGTTATTCATGGAGGGGGTCAGGTAAATGAACGTGACCCCTGCCATCACCAAGCCGAGGCTGACGGTGATCATCAGTTCGAGAAGCGAGAACCCGTTATTTTTGCGCGATGGCATAAGTTCCTTACCAGTCGTGAACCTCGTATCGTCTGCTGACCCCAATCAACCCAACCTCGTCCCCAGGATTTCTGAGCCCAGACTTCCAAGAGCAGGATTTCCAAGAGCCCAACCGGACAGAGAAAACCTGCGACCGTCGGGGAGCAGGCCAACCGGCACTGCCTACGGTGGGGCAGCCTTCATCCTAGGAAGGTGGCATGATGGCGTCAAAGCACCACGGTGCAACGCAGGACTATTGGTCTTTTGTAATCGCGGTGGTGACTGAGGTCACCGGGGTTGAGGGCAGTGGAGTTAGGTGATGGTCCAAGGGAAACCGGGGCTGTGGGGATGACCGCGGTAACTTGTCGGAAGAACTGGGGTGATCCTAGGATGCATGAAGGTATGACTCTCTCATCGCTCTTAGTCTGCTCGGACAAAGCATCCGTGGAAGTGCTGCGGCAGGTGCTGGAAGAACTCAGCATTCAGGTGGAGTTGTGCACCGACAACGTGCGCGCGGCGGTGAGGCTGGCGCAGGAACGCTATGACCTGATCATTCTTGACTGCGAAACGCAGGCAGGCGTGTTGGCGTTATTGCACGAGAGCCGTTCTTCGCGGTTGAACGATTCGACCCTGACCGTGGTGGTAGTGGCGGGGCAGGAGAGCATCCGGGAAATGTTTTCCCTGGGAGTGAATTTCGTGCTGTACAAGCCGGTATCGCATGAGCGGGCGTTGAGCACGCTGCGCGCGGCGCAAACCGTGCTGTACCGGGACAAACGCCGCAAGGCACGCGCCGCCGTGCATACGCATGCGACCATCGACTACGCCGGAGAGGAACGAGCCAAAGCTACGCTGGTGAACCTGGCGGAAGATGGCATGGGAGTGAACTTCGGCAAGAAGCTGCCGCCGACCTGCAAGGTTTATTTTCAGTTTCAGTTGCCTGGCCAGATGAAGAATGTGCGGCTCTCGGGCCAGGTGGTGTGGCAGGATTGGAACGGGCGCGCGGGAATCCAGTTTGTGGATGTGCCGCAAGCATCGCGGCGGGTGCTGGAAGAGTGGTTGAAAATGAACGTGGCCGAAGCGCCGAAGCAGGAGCCGGTTGCGGAAGCAGAGACTGTGGAGCCTTCCATCCGCCCGAATGAAGATCCGGTTGCGACGGAACAGCAGGTTGAGCGGCGGGAAGCGAACGGTCGCGCCGGCGAAGCCGGAGCCCGGCTGCGCGGCGAGCCGGACAACCGGCGCGGGCAAACTCGATATGCATGCCGTCTGGGAGCGGAAGTTTACCAGAGGGGAAGCTCAGTTCGGAACTATTGCCATCTGAGCGATCTGAGCCCCGGTGGATGTTACCTCGAGATGCCGCTTGCCTTTCCAGCCGGCACACCGGTGGAGATCACGGTGCGCACCCAGGATATGAAATTGCGTCTGAGCGGTGTTGTGAAAGCCTCGCATCCCGGCTACGGGATGGGCATCTCGTTCAAGCTGAACACCAGGGACGAACGCCATGGGGTGCAGCAGTTGATCGACTTCGCGGCGACTATGACCGAGAAGTCTTAAGAGCAGTTAGCAGTTCTCTCAGTTCTCAGTTCTCAGTTCTCAGTTCTCAGTTCTCAGTTCTCAGTTCTCAGTTCTCAGTTCTCAGTTCTCAGTTCTCAGTTCTCAGTTCTCAGTTCTCAGTTCTCATGTCTC
>JBAUYE010000305.1:0-9371 GCA_049584615.1 Candidatus Sulfotelmatobacter sp. | reverse complement strand
GGTAAATACAGCCCCCGATGCAGTTCTTTTCGATCGCTCCAGCCGAATTCCCTGCTAACAGGGGAAATTGCAGGGAATTTTGCGATTTCTCTGGCCCGCGAACGTCGCAATCTTGCTCCCCAACTTTCACATTTTGCTGCAGGATCTGCGTGTACGAAAGGAAAAAATCGGACCGGGAAATAGCAGGGTAGCATCAGGGAGTATTTTCGGGGTGGCATTCTAGAACAGGGACCGTATTTGGAGTTTGAGTTGTTAATCGCGCGGCGAGGATGCGGACCGGAACCGTAATTTGCCCCAAAAATCAGCTTATCCGTGTGACCTTGGGAACCTAGTAGCGTCTGCCGGAGTCTGTCACCATCACGGTCGCGAGGCCCCGCGAATGCGTGATGTGAAGCACTCGATAGTAAGAACAGCCCTGACTTATTCGCTGCGTTCTTGGGTCTGTTTGATGGGGCTATGCCTGACGGTGGCTGGGGCACGGCAGCAGGCACAAGCGCAAGAGGCGGCACAAGTTTCAGACTCGAGTGCCGACTCCAAACCGGTTGACAACACACTCTCGGTCACCGGGACGGTTGTCAACTCTCTGACCGGCGAGCCGGTCCGTGGCGCTGTTGTGGCGATCACCACAGGACAAATCAATGGGCAAACCGGCTCCTCGACCCTGAGCGACAACTCCGGCCATTTCCAGTTTGACGGTTTGACAGAAGGGCGCGCGTTTATCAGCGCCATCAAACCAGGCTTCGGAAATCAACTTCGCGGCCAGCTGGAGAGGATCTCCGTGCAGATCACTCGCAATGTTTCGCCTGTGCTGTTGAAGATGGACCCTTCGGGGGCGATTTTCGGACGGTTGACAGGCAGCGACGAGCAGCCCCTCGAAGGCTTCTTTCTACACGTGATTTCAAAACGGAGGGTGGGTGGAAAGCAGCAATGGGTTCCTTTCCCGTCCCAGACAACAACGGACGACAACGGTAACTTTCGCATCGCAGGCCTGCCCGCGGATACGTACTATCTTCAGGTCGCGCAAAATCAGCAAACCACATTAAGCCGGCGAGGGGTTCCGAATCCCCGGGAACAGAGTTATGCCGGAGTCTTCTATCCCGGCGTCGCCGACTTTAACTCGGCAACACCAATTGAGCTGACTGGCGGCCGCGAAGTTGAAGCGAACTTTTCCGTTGCCGCCGAACCGCTCTATGAAGTCTCCGGCGTTGTGAGCGCCCAGGAGAACCTGAATTCGCCGGTCGAATTCTCCAGAAAAGCGGGAGATGGTTCGGACTTCACTCAGAACGCAATGGTGCAAGACGGCAGATTTCAAATCAAACTTCCCGCCGGGTCCTTCAGCGTAACCGGATCGACCGCGACTGGAATACAACTGGCGGCTTCGGGCGTGGTCGTCAGTTCCGACAACGCAAATTTAGATGTTACCCTGCGTCTCGCATCCCGAATTCGGGTGGAACTGCAAACCGAAGGCAGTTCGGGAGGCACGCAGCGAAACACTCTCGAACAGCCCGGCTCGATCGGGATGAACCTTCAATTGGTACGAACGGGGGGCGCTCCTGGGGCAAGCTATTGGTGGGCGCCAGGCCAATCGGACGGATTCCAAGGCGTTGCGCCCGGCGTATATACGGTTCAGGCCAATGGTCCATCCGGAACGTGGTACATAAAGTCGCTGCACAGTGGAGACCTCGATTTGCTCAGCGACGACCTTACGGTGGTGGAGGGACCGCAGCCCCAACCCATCGAAGTTACACTTCGGGACGACCCTGCGAGTGTTCGCGGAAACGTGACGCCTGCCGATGACCTGGCGCCGGCAATTGTATTGCTGGTACAGCCGCACGGCACGAGAAACCTGATCAAAGTGAGCGGCGCATTCCAGGGAAAATTTGAAATTGATGGCGTCGCTCCCGGCGATTACTTTCTCCTGGCCATCGATGGCATGGATCGCGTGGAATACGAAAATCCCGAAGTGCTTAATCCGTATCTTTCGAAAGCGCAGCACGTGAGTTTACAACCGCACGGGATGGCGAACGTCACCCTCAGCCTCTCCCCCTCAGGAAGGTAGAGATGTTACGGCGCACTATTTTATTTTTTCTGTTTCTTGCCGGTACATATCAGTTGCCGGCGCAAAACCAGCCGGGAAAATTCCGCATCAGCGGAAAAACCGTGAATGCCGTAACCGGTCAGGTGCTGGCTGGCGCTGAGGTTTCGATCATAAAAGCCGAGCAACTGGATTCGGTCCTGCAGAAAATGCTCACGACCGATGATGGGAGCTTCTCATTTGCGGGTTTAGAGCCAGGGAAATATCTGCTGGTCGGGCGAAGAAACGGTTTCAGCCGACAAAGTTACGAACAGCACGGCATTTTCACAAGTGCGGTGGTGGTGGGTCCGGGACTGATCTCCGAGAATCTGGTTTTCCGCCTTCGTCCAGACGGACGAATCGTGGGCAGAGTCGTCGACGAGAACCAGGAACCCGTGCCGAACGCGATGGTCTATTTGTTTCGCAGTGATCCGGGCGGCGGATTCAAGCAAGTCTTTCAAAGAGCCCAGGTTTCCACGGATGATCGCGGTTACTACCGCCTGGCGCATATCGAGTCCGGCAGGTACTACGTGCTGGTCTCCGCGCAACCGTGGTTCGCCCCATTCGCGCAAGCCAATGGAAACGGCAATCAGTCTGCGGCGGATAAGACGACTTTCGATGTGGTGTTTCCCATTACTTTCTATCCCGGAGTCACCGACGCCGGATCGGCAACGCCGATTGTGTTGGACGAAGGCCAGGAATTTACCGCAGACTTTGCTTTGAGTCCCGTTCCCGCTCTGCGCCTCCTGCTCAATCATCTCAACAGCTCTCCTGAGCAACCGAGGAATGCGAGCCTGGCCGCGAGAGTGTTTGGAACGGAGATTTTTCTGCCCGGACAGAGAGTGACCCCAGTAGACGGAAACTCCAACGAAATAGCCGGCGTGGCTCCGGGTAAGTACGTGCTCGATATCGAGTCGTATGGCGCAGTCAGGGAGAAGCGCTCAACTGTTGTCAATGTTTTTGCCGATGCGGAGTTCGACGTGGAGGCTGCCTCGCCTGCGCCGTCCATTCGCGGCGTCGTGCAAAAAGATGGCGGTCTGAACCTGACGCCGCAAGCGTTTGTGCTGCTCTGGAACCCGCGGAGGAATGAGGCATTACAGGCGACAATTGATGATAAGGGGCAGTTCGAATTCACCCCCGATCTTCTGGCGCCGGGAGATTATTCCGTTTTCGTCGCGAGTGGGCTGAATTCGACCATCAGCAGTTTATCCGCCACGGGCGCGCAGGTCGAAGGACAGACCATTCGGGTCGCTACTTCCAAACCGATCGAGTTGAGGATCGGATTATCCGGGAGCTTATCCACAATCAACGGAATCGCGCGGAGAAACAACGAACCGTTCGCCGGAGTAATGATCCTTTTGGTGCCTCAAACTCCGGAGAAGAATCTGCCACTGTTTAGGCGCGACCAAAGCGATAGCGATGGCACATTCACATTGCACGATGTGCTGCCGGGCCGCTACAAGATTCTGGCGATCGAAGACGGCTGGGACGTGGAGTGGGCCGACATGTCGCTCTTCAAGGCCCGTCTGGAGCGCGCTCCGGTCATAGACGTTGCGCCGGACAGAACATACCAAACGACAGTAAATGTGGAATGAATGCGCGGACATCGAAGCTGATGCTCGTCTTGGGTATTTAGCCGAGCCCGAGAATGGCCGATTTCTTCAATCGCTGTCGCTCGTGACTGTCTCCACCGCGGGTTTACTTTGCTTTCTGAGAATCTCACCGAGCAGAAATAGATCGGTGAGCAGCGCTCGGAGGTGGATGGAAGCGTTCAGATTGTCAATCAACTGGGAACTGATCGTGGGTTGAGCAAGGACCAGTTCGACGGCGGCAAGAGAGTCACCAGAGTCGCGATCGAGCACCGCAATGAAAGCAAGGTATTTTCCGGCGGGCTCAAGGCCCTCCTGTTTGACAGCCATCGCACAAGCTTCCGGCAGTCCTGTCAAGGCTTCCGCGGCGCGATGCAGGAACTCGCGGACTTGCCCACCCGACTTGCTGCCCTGGTCACTCGGTAGCCCCTGGGCCGCATACGCGAGCAGGAACTCGTAGCATTCTTCTACCGCGTCACAACGATCGCAGATCTCAGCCAGCATCGGTTAGTCTCAGCCTCCGACCCGGTTGGAGGTCGGTGATGACGAAACAGTCTCGACCTTCCATCGCGCGGGGTCGTGCTCTTCCAGATAGAAGTCGCGGTCCATCCAGCCGAAGATCATCGATTTTGTGATCGCGCGTTTCTCCGGCCGGAGCCCGAAGTAGACGTGCATCATCACCAGCGCAATCAGTCCCACTCCCGCCAATCCGTGCAGAACATACATCAAGCCCCAGGTCATGTCGCTGAATAGATACGGATTCCGCGGGAAAAAGATCGTGCGCACGCGAGACATCATGAAAACGCCGGTGAGGATTACCGACAGACCGCACAAGATAATGACACCGTGGAAGAGTTTGTTTTCCAGGGGATACTTGGCAAACTTTCGCGGCGGCGGCGCGGGCATTCCGAAAAACCGGCGAACCCTTTTCTGTGCGTCGTCCAGATCGATTCTGTCCGGCCAAATCGACCAGAAATCCAGCCAGAAGGAAGCATGAATGATGTGAAAGATGATGGAAACGGTTAACACGGCGCCGGCGATCCAATGATAAGTCACCCAATTAAACTGGACGCCTACCTTCGGAAGAAAGGCGGTAAACAGCAGCGTGAACATAGACGCCGCCATGATCCAGTGAAACAACCGCGCGACCAGCGAGTGCCGGGGTACGTGCTTGGGTATCTGCGCAACGACTTGCGGAGAAGCATCGCCCGCAAACTGCCTTGCCTTGGCGAAATACATGATGTAAGTGGCGTGAACGATCAGGAAGAGCAAACCCGCGATCACCGCAACCCAGATCAGGAACCAGGCAATATGGATAGGGACGGTCTGTCCCCACGGACTCGTGGCCCACTCTATGAAGTCCATGGGGCCTCCTCGACTCCGCTGATTGAGCGTTTCACCAGATTTCGCATCAGCGGGATTTTGTAGGCATTGAACTGCAGTGGGACCGCTCCTTGCACGGAGAGTTTTCCCGCCATCTCACCAGTCGCCGCGCTCCGCGGCTGGCTACGAACTGCATCTTCGACTGCCTTCAGCCTTAACGGTCGAGCGGCGGCGCCGTTCACTGCGATTCGCATGCGTTCGATCGTGTTGCCCGATAGAACCATGGCTGAGGCGACGTTGAGGAGTGGAAAGTCCCAAACGTTGCGGTCCCGGACTTTTTCAAAATAGAATTGCGTGCCTGCCCAGGTGGATGGGATCCGAATGGCAGTAAGGAGATCGCCGGGCTGCAGGATGTGCAGCCGCGTAATATCGATCTCGGGACCGATGAAGTAATCTTCGGCATCGATCACGCGCTCACCCTTGGGCGTGCGCAGGACGAACTTGGCGTCCAGCGCAATCAGCGCCGGGGCCGTGTCAGAAGGATTCACTGCCACGCAGCGCTCCGCCTGCAGAATGGCATGCTCGCGGTTGCGGCCCTCCGGCGTATCGGCGTAGCAAATGTTGCCGCCGGCGCGGTATCACGGCCAACCTCCGCGGTAATACCAGCACCGCGTATCCTGCGAAACATTGCCACCGATTGTTCCCTGATTGCGGATTTGCGGCGATGCCACCAGTTCCGCAGCCTGCGCCAACAGATCATATTTCTGCTTGATAATGGGATGATTCACCACTTCCGTGAGCGTGGTCATCGCGCCGATCTCGATGCCATCGCCCGTCGTCCGAACTCCGCGCAGTTCCTCGATCCCGCTGAGATCAACGACCACCTTGGGCTTCCTGATTCGATCCTTCAGCCAGTCGAAGCTATCCATCCCTCCGGCCAGCACCCACGCATCGGGTCCATGCTGTTCGAGAAGCTTCTGCGCATCAGCCGCGGAACTCGGCTGATAGAGCTCGAACGCGGGCATCACGTCTCGTATGATAGCCATAACTCTGCTTGGAAACCTCCTTCAAATGTGGGCCATCAGGGGATGCTGCATCGGGCGGCCCGCTTCGAGCGACGTCAGAATCGTGTCGGCGTTCACTGGCGAACGCTGAAAGATCTCGTCTCCGAGCGCATCCGACAGCGCATTCAAAATGGATGCACACCCGCCGGCAACGGGCGGCTCGCCGACACCGCGCGCACCCACCGGTGTCTCTGGATCCGGAATGTCTAGCGCTGTCCATTGCATGTCGACCGGTACATCGAGAATGGTTGGCGGTTTATTTTGGTAGAAGCGTTTGGAAACCATCTCGCCGTAGTGCGGATCGAAAACCCACTTCTGACCGATCGCATGGCCGATGCCCAAGACCGAACGGCCAAGCACCTGCCCACCCAACGCTCGGGGATGAATCACCGTGCCAACATCAGCCGAAGCGAGGAAATCGACGATGTAGTACTTGCCGGTTTCGACGTCGACTTCAACTTCGGCAAAGCTGGCGACGTAGGAAAACGTAGAGCCATCGCGTGGATAGTTGTCCTTGGCCGCCGCCACCAGGCCTTGACCCGCCAACGCCGCCACCGATGCCTTCGTCAATTTGTGGAGATCGGTGGACGCTTCGTGGCCATCGTAGACGCCGCCCATCTGAATGGCAAATTTCGCCGCCTGCGCCAAAGTGATACTGGCGCCGCCGCCCTTGCGGAACACGCGCTCGTTGGCAACTTCATATTGCTCCGGTTTGCCACCAAGCTTTTTCGCCGCGATTTCCTGGAGCTTCTTCCTGGCGTCTATCGCCGCCGCATGCGCGGCCCTTGTCATCGCGTGAGTCGTCTGGCTACCGCCAGAGACGCAGGTGAAGGGAAGGTTTTTTGTCGTGTTCCCCCACACAACATCACACTTTTCCCATGGCACACCGAGAACTTCTGCGCCCGCGCGATGCACGTCAATCACCGACTCCGTTCCCAGGTTGCCGATCCCAGACTGAAAGATGACCCGGCCTTCCGGCGTGATGACCAGAAGTCCGTCGAAACCGATCGTGCCGCCAACGTAGCAGCTCAGCGACACGCCGACGCCGCGAACTTTCGTGCCCATTCTCTTCGGAGTTCGCGCCACCCGTTCGCTCCACTTGAATTGCTCTGCGCCGCGGTCAAGTGCTTCCTTGAGGAATGCGCTCGTCGCATACTGCCGTTTTCCTTGCACCGCTGGTCCGAACGGCGCCTTGCCTTCCGGGCAGTTGACGCGGCGAATCGCCACCTGGTCAACTCCGAGCTTGCGCGCAGCTTTCGCGATGATGGGCTCGATGATGACAATCCCCTGCAGCCCGCCAGGTGAACTTTGCGCACTACGAGGCGGCGTGTTCGTCAGCACCGTCACGCCGCGCCAACGCATGGCTAGCGGCTGGTACAACAGTGAGACGATGCGGCCCGATGAAGGAGCATCGCCAACTGCATCGTATGGACCGTTATCGCAAATCACGAACATGTCGAGGGCTGTAATCCGCCCTTCCTTCGAGAAACCAACCTTCATGCGTCCTTGAAAACTCGGACGGGCTCGTCCGATGAAAGTCTCCTCCTCGCGGCTGATGCGCATCATGACCGGAGCGTTGGTTTTCTTAGCCAGAAGAGCAGGGATGATCATCGACACGCCGCCGGTAATCTTGCTGCCGAAGCCTCCTCCGGTGTATTCGCTGATGAAGACAATGTTGTCAGGACTGATGTTCAACCAGCGCGCGATCGCGGGCAGCGTTTGCGCGGTGCTTTGCGTGCCCGTATAAATGTAGACCTTGCCGTTCTGCCAGTAAGCCAGCGCACTGCGGGTCTCCAGAGTCTGATGGCTGGTGTCGGGTGTCACAAAAGTCTCGTCGAGAACCAGCGCCGCATTCTTGAAGCCGGCATCGACGTCGCCATACGACCATTCGTCGGGAGCCTTGCCCATTGGCAAACGACCGTGCTTCTCTTCCGCAAAGTCGGCTTCGGTCCACTTGAGTTCCGTGACCTCAGGCGGACCCGGATTCTGCCCCGCGGGCCGAGTCCAGACATTGCCATCCGTTCGGGGATTAGGACCGCCCGGCCGCAAGGTGTGGAGCGGATCGGTCACAAACGGCAGCGGTTCAAGATCGAGTTCAATTTTCTCGATGGCCTCGGCGGCTGTAAGTTCGTCGACAGCGGCCACGGCAAGAATCGGTTCGCCCTGATAGACAGGTTCATTGGCAAGGCCGCGCTCGCCCCACTTACTGGCTTTGATTACGGTTCCGTTGTCGGTGAGTGTATCGGCTGGCGCGGGAAGATCGTTCGCGGTGAGAATAGCTTTGACCCCAGGCATGGCAAGCGCTGTGTTCGCGTGGATCCGCTTTACCCGCGCATGCGGCATGGGGCTGAGCAGCAGTTTGCAAAACAACATACCTTCCGCCCGAAAGTCTTCCGCATATTTCGCCTGGCCGGTAACCTTCGCATATAGATCCGGGGTCTGGTAGTTCTTGCCGATCAGCTTGTACCCGGCTCCGTACTGGCGCTCAGTAGCTCTAGCAGTCTCAACGGCTTTCTTGTTATCCGTTTTCTGGTTATCCAAGATGAGACCTCCGCAGATTCTCGGCACCGCGCATCATCGCGGTGAGAATCTTGTCGTAATCCTGGCAGCGGCATAGGTTTCCCGAGATGCCCTGCGCCAATTCCTGGCGGGTCGGGTTGGGATTGGTTTTCAGATATCCGACTGTGCTCATAATGAAGCCGGGCATACAAAAGGCGCACTGAAAGCCCTGTTCGTCGATGACGCCCTGTTGTACCGGGTGCAAGGTCCCGTCAGACTTGGCCAGGCCTTCGATGGTCACAACTTTTCGGCCACGCACCGTATGGGTGAGCACCGAACACGAATAATAAGGAATATCGTCGATAAGCACGGTGCAAGATCCGCACTCCGCGCGGTCGCATCCCAACTTCGTACCGGTAAGGCCCAGCTTGTAACGCAGGGTCGAGGCCAGGGTCTCCTGCTTCATGGCGTCGACGCGCCTCTGCTGACCGTTGACGTTGAGCGTAATCAGCCGCTCGCCGACACCCGCTGCCGACTGCTGGCCGTGCAGAAGAGAGGAAGCGCGAAACAGGTAGCTCGCCGAAGAGACTGCCACACCGCTGGTGATGACGCCTTTGATGAAGTTGCGCCTGGAGACGGCTTTGGGAACGTCTTCTTCAGGTAACTCTGGCATTACCTTGGAATTTGCCTTCTCGGTCATACCGGGTCACCTCCTACCAGATGCAGCCCGCAGGATTTGCGCGACGAAAGGCACTCAACGTTTTACATTTTAGCAGTTGGATTGGCGGAAATAATGGCTGGGTTCGGAAATTTGCGAATCGT
>JBAUYE010000304.1:0-1592 GCA_049584615.1 Candidatus Sulfotelmatobacter sp. | reverse complement strand
AGCGACCGGGTGCAGACAGAGGATGTGGATATTTGCGAGTCCGTACAGCGCGGCTTGCATTCCCGCGCTTATGGGGCAGGACGGTTATCGGCACGACGGGAGACCGGGGAACACTTGTTTCACCGTCTTCTCGCTCGGGACCTGAAGAAATCTGCGGTCTAGGAATTTCCCTGGTTTCTACCGTTTCACTGTGCAATCGCAGCATCGGCGATCGCCAGAGATTGATCGAGTTGGTCAACGGCAAAGTCGATTTCGTGCTTCTCGATGATCAGGGGCGGCGCGATCACGAAGTGACTGATCCAGGCCTGAAGAGAAACGCCTCGCTTCATCATCTCCGCGGCAATGCGATCAACGACAGTTACCTTTCCGTCCACCTTGTCCTGTTTCGTATTGAAGGGCGTTTTGTTTACCTGGTCTTTCACCATTTCGAGCGCCCAGAACAGACCCAGGCCGCGCACCTCGCCTATGGACGGATGTTGGGGCTTGAGCGCGCGCAGCTTCTCGCCCAGGTACTTACCCGTTTCACGGGCACGGTTCACCAGGTCAAGCCGCTGCAGCTCTTTAATCGCCGCCACGGCGGGAGCGAGCGTAATAGGATGCGCTTCATAGGTGTGCCCATGGGAGAAGAAGTGGTCCTCAAAATATTCGGCTATCCTGCCTGTGGTGGCGCAAAGCCCTAGCGGGACATAGGCCGAAGTGATGCCTTTGGCGGTTACCAGGATGTCCGGCTTCACTCCCCAGTTGTCCACTGCAAACCACTCGCCGGTGCGGCCCCAACCTGACATCACCTCATCGGCAATCAATAAGACTCCGCGACGGTCACAAATCTCGCGTAGCTTGGGCATGTATTCCGGCGGAGGAACGAGCACGCCGTTGGTTCCGACCACCGGCTCCACGATGACCGCGGCCACATCGCTTTCATTCTCGATCATGTGCTCCAGGTAATCCGCACAGGCAATGCCACACTCCGGATACGTGTGCCGGATGGGGCACTTGTAGCAGTTGACCTCGGGCGCGAAGAGAAAGCCCTGTCCCTTGCCTCCCGGCTCCATGGCCCAGCGGCGGGGATCGCCCGTGGCGGCGATGGAAGCCATGGTGGACCCGTGATACGACCGGTAGCGCGCGATGATCTTGGTCTTGCCCGTGTACATGCGGGCAATCTTGAAGGCAGCCTCGTTGGCGTCGGTGCCGGACGTGGTGAAGAAGAACTTTGTCAACCCCTCAGGTAGCACCTCGAGCAGAAGACGGCTTAGTTCCGCCCGCGTATCGGTCGCATAGGCCGGCGAGATGTATGCCAGCTTTTGCGCCTGCTCTTCAATCGCCCGAATGACGGCTTGATTCTTGTGCCCCAGGTTACAACACATCAACTGCGCAGAGAAGTCAAGGTAGCGTTTGCCATTTCCGTCGGTAAAGTAGCACCCCTCCGCATCGACAATGTGAAGCGGATTCCAGCTTTTCTGGTACCGCCAGGTGCCGTAGTTCAGCTTCTTGGTCCATTCGGATACTTCCTGGCTGGTCATCGTGATGTCGGTTACGGTCTCGCTCATGATCTGTTTTCCTTTAATAGCTACTTTACCGCGGTGGATAGGGGT
>JBAUYE010000303.1:0-21213 GCA_049584615.1 Candidatus Sulfotelmatobacter sp. | reverse complement strand
TGAAGATGAACCCGCAGCGCCCGCCGCCCGCGCTCAGCGAGCACCTGAAAATCCCCGCGAGCCTGCGCCGCTTTCACCACGCCAAATGTGTACTTCTGTTGCGGCACCGCCAGGTCGATGGCATCGTCGCAAGTGACTTGCAGAAACACTCCGGAATTCGGTCCACCCTTGTAAACTTGCCCGGTCGAATGCAAAAAGCGAGGTCCAAAGCCCAGGCAGGTGGCCACATGTTTCTTATCTCGCACAGCGTGCCGTATCGCCTGCAAAATCTCCTGATGCGCGGCATCCATCTGAATGAATGCCAGCAAGGCAAAATAATCATCCCCGTCGATGCGCCCCAGATGAGCCTTCAAATATCCAGCGAGAGACTTATCTCCGCCGGCGATCAGCGCCAGTTCTGCGGCATTCTTCTCGTCGGTGAACAGTTTAATGCCGCCATCTTCAACCGAGGGTGTTTCCGCTGGCAGCGAACCGGTCTTCTCGTATGCCGACGTCAAATTCCGGGTCGCAACCTTGCTGGCTTCCACATCGGGCTGGTTGAAAGCATTTATCCCGATGATGGATCCGGCAACCGCGGTAGCAATCTCCCAGCGGAAAAACTCCGCTCCCAGATCGTAGATGTCATCCATCGAGATTCGCAGCACCGCATGCCCCGCCCCTTCAAGCGCTGCAAGCTTCGCATCCTGCTTCACGTCGGTTCCGTGCGCAGTGTGGACGTAGGCAAATACGCGATCATCGCCATAGACCTGAGGTGGGCCCAGTTCTTCACGGTCCACCGGGATAATGCCTTTTCCGACTTTTCCAGTAGACTCAGCCAGCAATTGTTCGAGCCAGGCGCCGAGATCAGAAATGTCCGGCGAAGTGATGATCGTAACTTTATCGCGGCCGTTCCGCGCCGCCGTGCCCAGAATAATTCCAAGCATCGCGCCGGGATTCTCTTCGACGGCCACGGCAGGTCCGCACGCCCGCACCATCTCCTGTGTGCGGTCGAGGAATTTCTTCGCGTCCAAACCCATCGCGGCTGCCGGCACCATGCCAAAGTTCGAAAGCGCCGAATAACGCCCCCCGATCGATGGCCGGCCGAAGAAAACCAGCCGGAAACGATCGCCTTCCGCCACCTGCTGCATTTTCGACCCGGGATCGGTGACAGCAATGAAGTGGCTTCCGGCCGTATCCGCGCCCACCACCTGCTTCGTGCGTTCGAAGAAATATTGTTTGAAGATGTTGGGTTCGAGCGTGGTACCCGATTTGCTGGAAACAATAAAGAGCGTCCGGGCAATATCGATCTTGTTTTCAACCGCCTTCACGTGTGCCGGGTCGGTGGAATCAAGCACATGGAAATCGGGGTAGCCGGCAATCTTGCCAAACGTCATGCGCAGAACTTCGGGACACAAGCTCGACCCTCCCATGCCCAGCAGAAGGATATCCTTGTAGCCCGCGCTCCAGACTTCTTTCGCCAGACCGCGCAGCTGGATCGGATGCGCAATCTGGTCCTCGATAATATCCAGCCATCCCAGCCAGTCAGCCTCATCTTCGCCCGTCCACAGCGAGGCATCGCGCTTCCAAAGGCGCTGCATCTTCCCGCCCGCCTTCCAGTCAGCGAGGTTGGCCTTTACCGGCGCAGCCAGATTCTCTGGCAGCGAAGTCTTCAGGCTGGTCAAGCAGGTGGTCAAGCAGTTTTTCCTTTGAGCTGAGTGCTCTTCTCGACAGCAGCCAGGAGCTTGTGGAACGCATCGGCAAACAGCTTAACTCCGTCGTCGGTCAGCTTCGTGGTGGCTTCCTTGATCGAGATACCGGCCTTCGCCAGATTATCCATCACGTTCTGAGCGCCGGCCACGTCTTCGGTAAGGCTGTTGCGCAACTTTCCATGATCGCGGAATGCATCAATCGTGACCGGAGGCATGGTGTTCACCGTGTCCGGCCCGATCAATTCCTCAACGTACATGACGTCCCGATACGCGGGGTTTTTCGTGCTCGTGCTCGCCCAAAGAACGCGCTGCGTCTGCGCTCCCTGCGTCGCCAGAGCCTGCCATCGCGGCCCACTGAAGATGCGCTGATAGCGTTGGTAGGTCAGCTTTCCATTCGCAATCGCAACTTTCCCCAGCAGGCTCTTCAGTAATGCTTGTTGTTGAGCATCGGTAGTAGTTTTCAGTTTGTCATCGATGATCGAATCGACAAGCGTATCAATGCGGCTGATGAAAAAACTGGCCACGCCCCCGATCTTCTTCAAATCACCGCCACGCTTTGCCAGATCCTCAAGTCCGGCGATATGAGCTTCCGCAACCTTCTCGTACACTTCCTGCGCGAACAACAAGGTCACGTTGACGTTGATGCCTTCGCCAATTGCCAGGCGGATTGCAGGAAGTCCCTCCGCGGTTCCCGGAATCTTGATCATCACGTTCTCGCGATTCACGGTCTTCCACAACCGTCGAGCTTCGTCGATCGTCTCCTGCGTTTTCAGCGCCAGCAGCGGAGAAACCTCCAGGCTGACGTACCCATCGCGAAACTTCGAGTTGTCATATACCGGACGCAGCACATCGGCAGCGCCCTGAATGTCGCGGATTGCAATCTGTTCGTAGCGCGCCTTCGTGTCGAGATCACTGCGCGAGGCCAGCGACTTCAAAATATCGTCGTACAGCGAGCTTTCGGCGATCGCTTTCTCAAAGATTGCCGGATTCGAAGTCATCCCGCGCAGGCCATCGTCCGCAATCATGGCTTTCAGCGTGCCGCTCGTGATCAGGTCGCGCCGAATGTAGTCGAGCCACATCGACTGCCCATACCCGAGCAATGCCTGCAGAGGATTCGTAACTTTAGAGGTTTCCAAAACTCCCGTTGGTGACATGATGATTTTCTCCTTCGATCTTGTGGAACTTTGATCCTGTGGGGACCGCCGCCCTCAGCCCGCCCTGAGCGAAGCCGAAGGGGCTGTCCGTCGAGCGAAGCTCGACGATTTTTCTGTCCGGCACGCCGAACCGAGCCACCGCCCAAGCTGCCGCTACTTCTCTGCCATCGCCTTGCGCGCTTCCGCCACCACTGCGTCCGCAGTGAAGCCGAAAAACTTCAACAAGTCTTTCAACGGCGCCGAGGCGCCGAAGCGATGCATGCCGATCTTTCGTCCCTTAATTCCGACATAACGCTCCCAGCCGAAAGTGGCCGCCATCTCCACCGAAAGCCGCGCCGTCACCGAAGAAGGCAGCACGCTTTCTTTGTAAGCCGCATCCTGCTGCTCAAAAATCTCCCACGAAGGCATGCTGACCACGCGCGCTGCAACGCCTTCTTCTTTGAGCCGTTCATAGGCCTCCACGCACAACGAGACTTCGCTGCCCGTGGCCATCAGAATCACGTCCGGCTTGCCGCCGGGCGCATCCGCAAGCACGTACGCACCTCTTGCCGTGCCCGACGCCGCCGCATACTTCGTGCGGTCAAATGTTGGCACCGCCTGCCGAGTCAGCACCAGCGCCACGGGCTCGTGCTGCAACTTCGCAATGATCTTCCACGCCTCAGTCACTTCATTCGCGTCCGCAGGACGCAGCACAATCAGATTCGGCATCGCACGCAAAGACGCCAGCTGTTCAATCGGTTGATGGGTCGGCCCATCTTCTCCCAGGCCAATCGAATCATGGGTATAAATAAAAATGGAAGGAATCTCCATCAGCGCCGAGAGCCGGATGCTGGCCCGCATGTAGTCGCTGAAATTAAAGAAAGTCGCGCCGAACGCGCGAATTCCAGACACGACAAGCCCGTTCACGCTCGCGCCCATCACGTGCTCGCGCACGCCAAAATGCAGATTGCGTCCGGCATACTCGCCAGGTTGAAAATCGCCTGCACCGTCGAACTTCAGTGTCGTCTTGTTCGAAGTAGCCAGATCGGCCGAGCCGCCGATCAGCCACGGAATGTTCTGCGCCAGCGTATTCAGCACCTTCCCTGAACTCTCGCGTGTAGCCATTCCTTTCGCGTCCGCCGGAAAGGTAGGCAGATTCTTATCCCAGTCGGAAGGAAGCTCGCGGCGCTGCATGTGATGCAACCGGTCAGCAAGTTCAGGATACTTTTGCGAGTACCCGGCAAACATCTGCCTCCACCGTTCCCGCGCATCCCGCCCGCGTTTCCCAACTCCATCCCGGAAATGCTCGCGCACGCCCTCCGGCACCAGAAACTTCGCATCCTCCGGCCAGCCATAAAATTTCTTCGTCAGCCGCACTTCCTCTTCCCCAAGCGGCTCTCCATGCGCCGCATTGCTGTCCTGCTTATGCGGCGATCCATAACCAATGTGGCTGTCGACGATGATCAGCGTAGGACGATCCGTGGTTTTCTGGAAGGTTTCAAAAGCCCGCGCCAGCATCTCCAGATCGTTGGCATCGGCGACACGCGTCACATTCCATCCATAGCCCACAAATCGCGTAGCTACGTCTTCGCTGAACGACCAATCGGCGGGCCCATCCAGCGTGATGCCATTGTGGTCATACATCCAGCACAGATTCGAAAGCTTCAAATGCCCCGCCAGCGACGCCGCTTCCCCGCCAATGCCTTCCATCAAATCCCCGTCCGAGCACATGGCGTAGACGTTGAAGTCGAAGACCTCAAAGCCCGGACGGTTGAAATTTGCCGCTAGCCACCGGCTCGCAATCGCCATCCCCACGCTGTTTCCCACGCCCTGTCCCAACGGCCCGGTAGTGACTTCAACTCCGGTGGTGAGGTCCGATTCCGGATGTCCCGGAGTCCGGCTCCCCAACTGCCGGAAGCGCTTGATCTCCTCCAGGGGAACTGCCAGTTCCTTCAAAACCTCCCCGTCTTTGTTCACCTCGCGCACGCCCGCAAGATATAGGATGGCGTAGAGCAACATGGAAGCGTGCCCATTCGACAGCACAAACCGGTCGCGGTTCACCCACTTCGGATCCTCCGGGTCGTAACGCAGAAATTCCTGCCAGAGGCAATAAGCCACGGGGGCCAGGCCCATCGGCGCTCCGGGATGTCCGCTGTTAGCCTGCTGCACCGCGTCAATCGCCAGGGTGCGGATTGTGTTGATGCAAAGTGTGTCCAGTTGCTTGCCGGTCACCACCGCTTGTTCACTGACGGCCATGGCGATGCACGCTCCTCTCAGGGGAAAGGTCTGCTTCTGTAGGCTTACCCACTGGCTGACTAATTAGAGTTCCTCAGGACAGAAAGGGTTTCAGCTACGCAAGGAGTGTACCAATTTCTCGTCGGCCAATGTCGCGGGATTTGTGAAAATTCAGAGAAGACTTCCTGAAAGGGCCTGCTGAAAAAAGACGTTTCCTGAAATTGAAGGAGTTGAAGAAAGTAATAGCAGCCTATTTCAGCAACTGCAGGTAGCTGCTTTCGCTATTCGACGCTCGAGTCGTTTCCTGCACATATTTGAGGAACTGCCGGAGATTTTCCTTTTCGGCGAGTTCCATCCCAGCGAAGCGAATGCGCACTCCGCCCGCCGGCGCGCTGCGAATGACGACTCCATTCAGCGCCAGACCTTTCACCCAAATCTTGCCGCTCGAGACCCAAAGCCCGATTTCTACTTTGGCGCCGCCGCTGATGTGGGCGACGGTCTCCACCTGGCATCCGCCCATGCTCGTATTGGAAAGATTGCCCCAGACGGGAGCCTCGGAATCATCGACGCGCAGCTCCACCGCCACAAAACACTTAATCCTGGGATGCCGCCTCCGGTCCTGTCCCCAGTTGGAACTGAAGATATCAGGCTCAAACGGAGGAGTATCGGAGGCCGAAGTAGGCAAAGGCTGGGGTGCAGGCGCCGCCTTCTTGGAAGTTGCTGCAGCGCTTCCGCTGGAAGCTGCTTGTTTGATCTCGCGCATCGCCGCCAGCAGCGCTTCTTCTCTGCGTTCCGGAGGGGCCTCGCGGTAGGTCTGCAGCAGTTTCCCCATGTTTCGGGAGAGGTCCGGATCGGCCAGCAGCCCCGTCCAGTCCGTTCCCGCCGCGGCGTTAGGCTTGGAGTCACTCATAGAAATAGCACTTACGCTCGTTCGCGCGAACGAGTCCCGGCTACCAGCTTGAACCACAGGTCACCACTCCACAAGATGACGGAAGTCATCCTCAAATGCCCGTCCGAAGCGGCCCTGAGGACGGAACTGGTTTATCCCGAAGCTTATCAGTCCACCTGCTCCCGGCCTTTGAAGTAGCCCTTCAGCGCTTCGTGCTGCTCGCCGGTGAGCGAGAGGAATTCAAACCCGTACTGGTAACCCCGCCGGTATCGGACCACCGCACGCACTTCCCATGACAGCTCTGATCCCGGCAGCAGGAAGCCTAAGCCGGTGACTTCACCGCTATCCAGTTCTGCGGCTAAAAGTATGCCAATTCCAGCTTCCGAAAGATCCCGGCAGTGCCCCTCGAGCTTCTGGTATTTATCTCCCAGAAGATGGCTCACGGTTACTCGAAAATCAGCCCCGAATCTCGGATACCGTCTTCGGCGTCGGTCGATGGCGGGTTTTGGAGTCGAGGCAGACATAAGGTGAAGGGGATATTCCCTGGCGCTTGCGCTTGCAGTTATTGCAGATCCAGCATCACTTGAACAATCTCCGCACCTTTGTCCGGCGCGGCTTCAAACTTCCATTTGCAAACTGCATCGGTGGTCGCATCGATCAGCGCTTGCAACCCCGTATAGCGCCAGCGCAACCAATAAACTCCCGCCTCGATGCATAGGGAAGAACCTACCTTCCTGTACTCTATCGGCAGGCAGCGCCAAGCGGAAGTGTCGAAAGTGGAAGTGTCGAAAGTAACGGATTCCAACCCATTCTCGCGGCCGAGCCCCAGCCTCAAATGAGCCGCCAGCTGGGTTTTTGCATCGGGAGCCGTCCAAAGCGAATCAATAGTGAGACGATATGCTATGACCGAGAAAGGTCGTCCCGAAGACTTCCTTTATAATGGGACTTTTTCAGAACCGAGAATGCCCCGCTCCTTGTCTCATACAGTCAGATTTGTTGCTTTCGCCCTGATCCTGCTCTCAAGCCTCGCCGGCCTTTGGGCTCAGAATTCCGCGCCCGCGCCGTCCATCTCTCTTCCAGGATCGCAGAGTCCGTTCACTGGCAGCGAGCCTGAAGGCAAAGCCTCAGCGGAAGTTTTGCAACTAAGCTTCCAGGAGGCCATCGACCGCGGACTCCGCAACAATCTCGGCCTCCTGCTCTCCGGCGATCAGACCATTACTGCGCGCGGCGAAAGATGGAAGGAACTCAGCAACCTTCTGCCCGACCTTTCTGCCCGCATACAAGAAGACGCGCAAACCCTGAGCCTCACTGCCCTGGGGTTCAAGGGCAACCTTTTCCCCGGGATTCTCCTTCCCCGCGTGCTCGGGCCCTTCAACTATTTCGATGCGCGTGCCTCAGTTACCCAATCTCTCTTCAGCTTCCACGACATCGAGAAGGAACGCGCCGCCTCGCAGAGTTTGAAAGCCGCGCAATACAGTTTCAAAGATGCTCGCGAACTGGTTGTGCTCGCCGTGGGAAACGCCTATCTAATGGCCATCGCGAACGCAGCTCGCATTGAAACCACCGACGCCCAGCTTAAAAATGCCCAGGCCCTGTACAACAAAGCCGTCGACCAGCAGAGAGCCGGACTGAATCCAGCCATCGACACCCTGCGCTCTCAAGTCGAGTTGCAGACCCGCCAGCAGCAACTCATCGCTGCGCGTAACGATTTCGACAAACAGAAACTTTCCCTGGCCCGAGTCATCGGCCTGCCGCTTGGTCAGCAATTTATTCTCACCGAGAAAGCCCCCTATCAGGAGCTGACCCCCTTGCCTCTTGACGTATATCTCCAGCGCGCCTACACCTCGCGCTCCGACTATCAGGCCGCGCAGGCGCTAGTACGGGCCGCAGAACTTTCACGCCGCGCCGCGACCGCCGGCCACTATCCCAGTCTCGACTTCAACGCAAATTATGGCGACATCGGCGTGACTCCGGCCCAATCGAACGGAACATGGCAGGTCGATGGAGGCCTCAACATCCCCATTTTCGCCGGAGGAAAAACCCACAGTGACGTTCTTGAAGCCGATGCCCAGTTGAAACAGGCCCGCTCTCAATTGAACGATCTCCGCGGCCGCATCGACTACGAAGTCCGTGCCTCGTTGCTCGACTTGACCTCCGCCGCCGAGCAAGTCGAAGTTGCCCGCAGCTCCGTCGATTTGGCGGAGCAAACGCTCGCCCAATCGGAAGATCGCTTCACCGCGGGCGTAGCCGACAATCTCGAAGTGGTTCAGGCGCAAGAGTCCGTTGCCAGCGCACATGAAAGTTACATCGAGAGTCTTTACGCGCATAACCTGGCCAAGATCGAACTAGCCCGCGCCATCGGAGATGCCGAGCAGGGAGTCGAACGCTATTTGAAAGGCCAACACTAACTCAAACTCTATGGACCAGACGACGCAAAGTCCGCCCGCCGCTCCACTGCATCGGCGCGAAAACGATCGACCAGAAAACGATCGACGAGAAAACGATCCGCCCGAAAGCCGCACCCAGCCCTTGCCCTCGACCGAGCGCGACTATCGTACCGTCCCTTCGCACACCGCTAGTCCCGCCTTTCGCATCGCCCTCACTATCGCAGTCGTGGTGTTGCTGGTGGCAGGATTTTTCGTCCTCCGCTATGTCACCAGTTACGAATCCACCGATGACGCCGAAGTGGATGGCCACATCAATTCCATCAGCACCCGCATTTCCGGTCATGTAGTGAAGCTCAATGTCCAGGACAATCAGTACGTGCAAGCAGGCACTGTGCTGGTGGAAATCGATCCCGCGGATTACCAAGTCGCCTACGACCGCGCCAAAGCCGATTTCGATAGCGCCCGCGCGGCGGCTGCGGCAGCCGGTGTCGACGTTCCCATTACTTCTGTCAACACCAGCAGTCAGGTTTCAACTGCAGATGCCGGCGTAGCCAGCGCCCAGGCGGGAATCGCCGCCGCCAAACAACAGTTTGCTGCGGCCAAAGCCCAGCGTGATCAGGCTGAAGCCAACAACGTCAAAGCGCAGGACGATCTCGCCCGCTACAAGCAGCTCGTAGACAAACAGGAAATCTCGGAGCAGCAATACGATCAGGCCGTGGCCGCCGCCAAAGCCGATGCCGCCGCGGTCGAGGCTGCCCACGCCATGGCCGATGCCGCGCAGTCGCAGGTAACCCAGGCGCAGCAAAGGCTGGCGCAGGCGCAAGCCACCTGGCGCAACGCCCAGACCGGTCCAAAACAAATGCAGATCATGCGCTCCCGCGCCGAATCAGCCCTCGCCGAAGCCGAACTCAAACGAGCCGACCTCGATCAAGCCGCACTGAATCTGCAATACACCAAAGTGATTGCTCCCGTCGCCGGTGTAGTCAGCGATCGCACCGTCGAAGTCGGACAGAACGTCGCGCCCGGCCAGGAGCTGATGAAAATCATTCCGCTCAACGATGTCTGGATAACCGCCAACTTCAAAGAGACCCAGCTTCGCGAAATGAAAGTCGGCCAGCAGGTCACTGTGGAAGTTGATGCCAACGGAAGAAGCTACAAAGGCAAAGTCGACAGCATCTCCGGAGGAACTGGCGCGCGTTTCAGCCTGCTGCCTCCCGAGAACGCCACCGGCAACTACGTAAAGGTCGTGCAACGCATTCCGGTAAAGATCGTGCTCAATCCCGGAGAAAACAAGGATCAGTCGCTGCGCCCCGGCATGTCCGTCGTCCCCAAGGTCTGGATTCGGCAATGAGCGCCGCAGCGCCACCGCTTGAGAACGCTGACGTCTGGCGTCCCGCTATCAATCCCTGGGTCATCGCTATCACGGTGACGCTGGCGACTTTCATGGAGGTGCTCGACACTTCCATCGCCAACGTTTCCCTGCCTCACATCGCTGGCAGCCTCTCCGCCGGCCAGGACGAGAGCACCTGGATTCTGACTTCCTATCTTGTTTCGAACGCCATCATTCTTCCGCTGAGCGGCTGGCTCTCTTCCATCATGGGCCGCAAGAATTTCTACATGAGTTGCGTAGCCCTGTTCACCATCAGCTCTTTTCTGTGTGGACTTGCCCCGAATCTGGCCACGCTTATCATTTGCCGCGTCCTGCAAGGCGTGGGTGGTGGCGGACTGCAACCCAGCGAGCAGGCCATTCTTGCTGACACTTTCCCTCCCGCCAAGCGCGGCATGGCATTCGCCGTCTACGGTATCGCCGTAGTCACTGCGCCCGCCATCGGCCCCACTCTCGGCGGCTGGATTACCGACAACTTCACCTGGCGCTGGATTTTTTTCATCAACATCCCGGTCGGCCTCATTTCACTCCTGCTCACCTCGCGGCTCATTCAAGACCCGCCTTTTCTCAAACGACGCAAGCTGAGAGAAACCACCATCGACTACGTCGGCCTCGGCTTTGTCGCCCTTGGCCTGGGAAGTCTGCAGATTGTTCTCGACAAAGGGCAGCGCGACGATTGGTTCGGATCCCATTTCATTGTGACCCTCTCTTTGATCGCCGCAGTTTCCCTGATTTTCGTGATTTTCTGGGAGTGGCATCACAAGGATCCCATCATCGATCTCCACCTGTTCCGCGAGCGCACCTTCGGCATCTCCAACCTGCTGATGTTCATGTTGGGATTTGCCCTGTTGGGCAGTACGCTCCTGCTGCCCTTGTTTTCCCAGACCCTGCTCGGCTATACGGCCGAGCGAGCCGGCCTGGCGCTCATGCCGGGCGGATTCACTATCATTCTTCTGCTGCCTCTGGTTGGATTCCTGCTCTCGCGCTACAGTCCGCGCTGGCTGCTGTTCTTCGGCTTGGTTATGCTTTCCAGTTCGCTGTTCTACATGACTGGCTTTGATCTGGATATGGACTTCAGAATGGTGGCCGGCGCTCGCGTCTTCCAGGCCGCCGGGATGGCTTTTCTTTTTGTACCCATCAACACCGCCGCGTATGCATTTCTCCCTCGCGAAAAGAACAACGCGGCCTCCGGCTTGATGAATCTTGGGCGCAATATCGGTGGTAGTTTCGGCATTTCCCTGGTCACCACCTTGCTCGATCGCCGCACCCAGGTTCACTTGAATTATTTGTCCCAACATCTCAGCGCCTCCAATCCCGCATTCCAGGCAATGATGAAGGGCGCAACCCAGGCCATGCGGGCACACGGTTCAAGCGCGGCATTTGCCACCCAACAGGCCTACGCCTTAATCGAAGCGACTGTGCAGCGCCAAGCCACTATGCTGGCCTATCTAGACGATTTCCGCCTGCTCGCCATCTGCATCCTCGCCATGGTTCCGCTTATCTTCCTGATGAAAAAAGGTAAGCCCGGCGGCGGCCTGGCAGTGCACTGATCCGGGGTGCCAGAAAAAAGTAGCGCCGGGGTCCCGGCGGCTGTCGAGCGGGCGTCCTCGCCCGCTCAACCGAAAGCACAACGATCCGTTGCTATTTCGCATGCGTTGAGTTCAGTCGGAAAACGTACCCCGCCGCGGGCCCGGACAACAATCCTCCGCGCAAACATCCGCCCGAGGCCCCAGCGATCCCAACGCCCTGCGCTCCGCCCCCGGATTCACTCGCTCGAGAATCAGCTCGCGAATCATGCCGATAAATTTCGGATGCACGCCCACAGTTTTCGCCCGCGTCATCGGCAACCCCAGCGAATCGCAGAGCTGCCGCGCTTCAACATCCAGGTCGTACAAAACTTCCATGTGATCCGAGATAAAACTGATCGGCGCCAGCACGACAGCCGACGCCAGATTCTCCGCCTTCACCCGGCGCAGATAATCCAGAATGTCCGGCTCGAGCCAGGGCTGTCCCGGAGCGCCGCTGCGGCTCTGATAGACCAGAACATCGTTCCTTTGCCCGAGCGCTCCAGAAACCAGCCGCCGCACTTCCTCCAGTTGCTGCACATAATCGGAAGTGTTCGCCATCGAAACCGGAATGCTGTGCGCCAGGTAAACGATCTGCGCATCTTCCCGCGCGTTCTCTGGAACGGCCCGCAGCGCATCACCCACGCGTTCGACTGTGGCTTCAATGAATGCCGGATGGTTAAAGAACGGGCGTATTTTCTCCACTTCGGGCGAACCCGGCCCAACTTCGCTTTGCGCCCCCGCAATGTCCTCGCGATACTGCCGGCATCCTGAGTAAGAACTGTAGGCCGAAGTAACAAACGCCAGCGACCGCCGGATGCCATCCTGCTTCATCTGTTGCAGAGTTTCAGGCAGCAGCGGATGCCAGTTTCGATTTCCCCAATAGATCGGAAGCTTCGGCCCGTTCCGCTCCAACTCCTCTCGCAGCTCGGCGATCAGCTCACGCGTCTGCTGATTGATCGGGCTCTTGCCCTCGAAGTGGTAATAGTGCTCGGCGACGGTCAGCATCCGTTCGCGTGGAATGTTCCTTCCGCGCAGCACGTTTTCGAGGAAGGGAATCACTTCTTCCTTCGATTCCGGACCACCGAAAGAAACAACCAGTATGGCGTCGTAATTCATGCAGGGATGATTTTCGAGAGTCGATTTGCAGAAACCCAATCTTAAAGTGTACTGCGGCAAGCGCTGCAAGCGGGAAGCTAGAACGTAACTCGCGCCGAAAACTGCAGCACGCGGGGTAGTCCGTCAGGGCTGATTTCCTGAAAGGCTCCGAAATTGCCCGGGCCAGAGTTGGGGACAAGATAGCAGGTTTGATTCAGCGTCATGCCATCGCCGCAGGTGGTCCCGACCGGGTTGTATTGCAGTTGATTGATCCCATCGCCGTTCTGCACATAGTAGTTGGCATGGTTGAACAAATTGAACGCCTGCGCCTGGAATTGCAGTTGCTTGCCTTCCCCGATCGTAATACCGCGGGCCAGCCCAACATCAATTCTCTCCAGCCACGGGCCGTAGAAAGAATTCAGACCAATGCCTGGCGTCGGGCCGGCGCCATTAATGCCGTTTGCAGTTGCCGCAGTGTCCTGGTTGAAGGCGGTGTCATTCAGGTTGTCACCGCCGGACGCTGGGGCCAAGAGCCCTGCGTAGGGACGGCCGGAAGAGAACTCCATGACACTGCTCAGCGTCCAGTCGGAGAGCAGTACGCGCCCGGTTCCCGAACGGGTCAGTGTCTCCAGCCTGGGATGGTAGACAGCGGCAAAACTAAGTCGATGCCGCTGGTCGAGTAGCGAGGGAGCGTGTGTGTTGCTGAAATCAAACTGATCGTTGAAGTCCATCCCGTCGAGCATGATGCTCTTGGCGAAGGTGTAAGCAAATTGGAGCGAAAGGCCTCGTGACACGCGCCGCTGCAACTGCACAAAGAAAGAGTTGTAATAGTTTTGCGCCGGGCTGATGAGCTCCTGAATCTGGCCCAGGTTGGAGTTGATGCGGCCGTCTTTCAGCAGGCCGTTGTCCATGTTCGGCAGGATGATGGTCGGCCCAATGCAGGGCGCTGAAGTTGCGCTGGGAGGGCAGACGATGTACGTGGTCGTGCCTTCCAGCGGCTCCAGATTCACGTCATAGGCGCTGCCCGAAATAATGTGCACCCCGTGATTCCACATGGTGCCGATACTCAGAGTTGTGTTCTCGAAAATCTCGCGCTCAATCTGCAAACTCGCCTGCATAATGTAAGGCACGCGGAACTGCGGAGAAATCAGGGAAATGTCCTCGGAGGCCGAGAACAGAGGGGAATTATTTGGCAGGATAGTCGGAAACGTAGGCGCCTGTTGGTTCGGCGGACCTGAAGTGTAACTGGCATTTGCCTCGGACTGCTGAGACTGCAGGCCGTTCGAGATCACCCCGTTGCGGTAGTTCAGCCCGTTTATGTTGGTGTAGAACATGCCGAACCCTCCACGCACCACGGTCTTCGGTACAGGTTGCCAGGCAAATCCCAAGCGCGGCGCCCAGCGCTGAAACTGGTTCGGATATTGCCCGGTGAGCGGGAACGCCGGATTTTCCGCGGGCTGCGGGTACACCTGGAAATCCTCGCGCAAGCCCATTTCCAGCGTCAACTGCGGTAATGCGCGGTACGTATCCTGCACGTAGAATCCGTAATAAGGCACGGCAAAAGAAAAAGTCGGATTCCCCGCAGCCTGACTGAAATTGATGTATTCTCCCAGCGCAAAAGCTTCAAGATTCGGAAATTCGTAAAGGCCGAGCGGCGACCCGGAGTCAACAGCTCCATTCGGGTCCGCCCCACCGTCATCCGTGTCCGCATCCCACGAGCGGTTCCAATCGAAACCGAATTGCAACGTGTGCTTGCCGAGCACGTAGTCGATTCGGTCGGCGAGAGAGTACTGTCTCTCGAAAACTTGTCCTATGGAGAACGCGGCGTTTCCCAGAGTAAACGCGGCGGGACTGTCCAGAATCACCGTGGGCGTGTTCGGAGCCAGCCCGGTCGGGGTTGCGATCTCGTTATCTTGCGAAGTGCTCGCGTGAAATTCGTTCAGCAGGCTTGAAGAGAACGTGTGCGTCCACCCCACGCTGGCCTGGAAGGTGCGCACGTAGGCGTTCGCCAGCGTCTGCGTTCCATAGTTGCCGACCGTCGGGTCAAGAATGACGCCTCCGGGTGAGTTGAAGCGATTGGCATTGATGCTAAGAAACAGGCTATCGCGGTTAGTGGCCTGGTAGTCGAGGCGCGGCGTAATCACCCAATCATTGCCACTTCTAGCTTTGGTGCCGAGATTGGAATTCAGCGCGTTGATGGTGTTCGATATCTGTTGCAGGTAGATCTGGTAGTACGGATCGCCCGGGAGTTGGGGTTGGGTATCGAGGTTTGGCACGGGCAAAGGTCCGTTAGGCGGAGGCAGCGCTGGGGCTATCGTTACGGATTGTGGGAAAAAATTAGCGAGTACGAAAGCACCCTGGTTCGAAGGATTCGTCGACAGCGCCGAGTTGATGACGGGAATCGGATTGTTTCGCAGTTGCTGTCCATAATCCACGAAGAACCACAAACGGTCGCGCCAGATCGGCCCGCCCAGCCCGGCGCCGAATTGCTGCAAAGCATCTTCGGGCTTGGGATTGCCCGCGGCCTCATCGAGAGCGTCATTCGCCCCAGTCGCCGAGTTCCGGTTGTAATAAAACGCGCTGCCGTGGAACGCGTTGCTGCCCGATCGGGTCACAGCGTTGACGAAGCCGGCCCCACCGCCATAGACCGCCGAGTATGGGCTTACCGAGACCTGAAATTCCTGGATCGAATCCTCGCCATACAGATACGGAATACGATTACGGCCAACGATGTCGGCAAAGTAATTGTTGGTGGCGTTGCTGCCGTCAACGGTGAAGGCGCTCGCGCCATTTCCATTGGCGTATCCTGAATCCTCACCGCCCTGCTGTCCGGCAACGCTGACCAGGCCGGTGTCACCGTCGTAGCTGGTGTTCGGGGTCAGCATCATAAAGTTGGTGTATTTTCTTCCATTGAGCGGCAACTCCTCGATCAGTGAGCGGTCGATCACGGTGCTGGCCGAGGATTCCTCCGGCCGCAGCAGCGGCGTGATCCCGACCACCTTAACTGTGTCTCCACTCGCCCCCACCTGCAGCTTGATGTCCTGCGACGTGGTATTTCCTACCCGCACTTGCACCAGCGCCTGCACGTCGCGAAAGCCATTGAGACTTGCAGTAACAGAATATGTTCCCGGCATGAGGACCGGAAACCGGTAAAGTCCGGCGCGGTTTGTTTCGGCGGACTGTTGCACGCGAGTGGCGAGGTTCCGCAAAAGAACCGACGCTCCCGGCACCACCGCACCGCTCTGGTCCGTGATCCTTCCGTCGAGCGCGCCCGTCAAAACCACATTTTGGGCGGTCAAGGATACGCAATTCGCCAACGCGATTAAAAGGCCGAGCGCTGCCAGGCAATTGGCCAGCGGATGCGTTGGTCGAGGGAGAGATCGTCTCTTCATCTAGTTCGTAATGATAATCGGCTGGCTTCAAGAAGGGCCAGCCTTGGCGCCGACGTCACTCCTACCTCGCCCCCAAGCGAATCCAATCAAACTAGCAGGGCATCTTCAACTACTACCAGACCGCGTAACCTCATGGAATCGACGGAGGCGAGACCGACTGGGCCGACCACCGGCGCACGGGCCCAGTCGCCCCCGAGTCATCGATGCCGCGTGGTACGCTTCTTTTGGAAACAACTGGGGAGAAAGACTAAAGTTGATTCGCCGGGTCTTTAAAGCATTTCAATACCGTGATTTCCGCCTGATGTGGTTTGGCGCCTGCACCTCCAGCATCGGCACCTGGATGCAGATCGTAGCCCAGGGCTGGCTGATTTACCGGCTCAGCCATTCCGCGTTTCTGCTGGCTCTGGATCAATTTCTCGGCGGCATCCCCATCTTCCTATTCTCACTGATCGGCGGTGTGGTCGCCGATCGCGTGGAGCGCCGCAAGATTCTTCTGGCCTCGCAGTATGTGCAGATGTTCTCCGCCGGAGTGCTCACCATTCTAGTGACGACCGGCCTGGTGCACGTCTGGCAGATTCTCTGTCTTTCTTTCGTGTCCGGGTTCGCCCAGGCCTTCGGCGCACCCGCCTATTCGGCGCTGATTCCCACGCTGGTCGAAAAGGACGACATGCCGAACGCCATCGCCCTGAATTCCATCCAGTTCAACGTGGCGGTCATGGTTGGACCGGCACTGGCCGGGCTGGTCTTGGCGAAGTTCGGAGAGAAGTGGTGCTTCGGCCTGAACGCGCTGTCGTTCCTCGCGCCCATCGTGTCGCTGTCGATCATCACCGCGCGTTTCCTGCCCGTGAAAACCACGGAGTCAATGTTCAACAGCCTGAAGCAGGGTATCCGGTACACGCGCAAGCAAGCGTCCATGGAAGCGCTGATTGTGTTGGCCTTCTGCATGACCGCCCTTGGGATGCCCATGCGCACCTACATTCCCGTGTTCGTGAAAGACATTTTCCATCGCGGTCCGGAAACTTACGGCAATTTGCTGGCGCTCATGGGATTGGGATCGATCCTGGGTTCGCTGAGCATTGCGAGCGCGGGCAATATGCGAAGAAAGGGACTGGTGGCCCTCGGAGCGCTGTTCTGTCTGGGCGCAGGCATTTCCGCCTTTGCTCTTTCGAAATCGGTGCGGGCAAGCGGCGCGATTCTAGTGCTGGTGGGAGCTTCGATGATGGCGGTCTTCGCCACGGTGAATTCGCTGGTGCAGCTGATTGTCACCAACGAAATGCGCGGGCGCGTGATGAGCGTCTACAATTTCGCATTCCGCGGCGGCATGCCGCTGGGGAATCTGTTGTCGGGATGGCTCGTCCCACTGTTCACGGCACCGGTGGTTTTGGGAGTGAACGGATTCCTGCTCGTTCTGCTCGCTCTTTATTTCCTGTTGGTGCAGCGGCGAGTGGCCGCGCTGTGAGGGACTTAAGGCCACGAGAACCAGACAAGCTTGCCGTGATTCGTCTCAACACACCCCGCTCACGAACCTAAGCAGGCTGGCCGTTTACCGCTAATCTGAGAAAGCCCCGCTCGCGAGAGCGGGGCCTTCGATTTGGGCTGGAACGGAAACGACTACGAACACTTAGCGCTTGCCGCCGTGTCCGCCACCACTGTGACCTCCGCCGCCGTGTCCACTGCTCGCGTGTCCACCACTAGCATGTCCGCCGCTAGAGTGTCCTCCGCCGTGCGAACCGCCGGAGCCTCCATGCCCTGATGCTCCATGTGAAGAGGATCCGCGCGACTCACCGCCGCGGCTGCCGCTGAAACCACCGGCGCGCGGCGCGCTTGATCCGCGGCCCGCGAAACCTCGTTCGCCGCCGGAGAATCCCCGGTTAACGGCTGCCCCACGATTGCTGCCGGCGAAGCCGTGGGACACGCCCGCGTAGCCTCGAGATGCGCCCGCATACCCGTGGCCAGCGGCTGAGCCAAACCCACGCGCACCGCGATCCGCAAATGAGTGCGCTCCGAATGCGCCATGCGCGGAAGAGAATCCTCGATAATTTCCGTGCACAAACGCGGCGTGGTTATAAAACGCTCCACTGCGGAAGGCATAAGGATGTCCGCCGAAGAAGATTCCGCCGTGGAAGCCCCATCCGATGCCCCATCCATGCCATCCCCAGCCGAAGCCCAAGAACGGCCAGAGTGGGAAGCCAATGCCGAACGAAATGTACGGGCCGCCAAATCCAACTCCCCACCACGGATAGAACCCAGGCCACAGGCCTACGGGATATCCGTACACATACGCCGGGTTGTACTCGGGCACATACACTACATCCGGATCAGCCGGCTGGATGTCTACATTCGGCCCCTGCTCGTACACGCGCTCTTGAGGCGTACTCCGCAGATTGCCCGCGTCGTAAGCCTTGTGACGCATCGACTGGATCGCCTGCGTCACGTCATCCGGCTGGTTCTGATAGGCCTGGCCCAGCTCAGAGGTCCACGACAAATTCCTGTCCAGGTTCGCCAGCACTGTGGGAAACTCCACCAGGGCCTTCACGCTCGGATCCCAATCCTGCTGTTCTGCTTCCTGGGCCAGATCTTTTCCCTTCAGTTGCGGGTAGTCCCGTACCATCCGATCCGCCTCTACGATCTGCGTTGGATACGCTGACGCGGCCAGTATCTGCGCCACGAGCGCATCGGGATACAACGCAATCGGAGCTACCAGCTTATCTAACTGGTCCGGAGGCAAAGGTGTGAACTGCCGCTGATCCGGTGCCGTTGGAGGCGGAGGTGCCTGCGCCTGGTCTTGCGGCTGGCCCTGGTATGCACCTTGATCTTGTGGCGCGGGAGGCGCGACAGCCTGAGGCGCGCTTTGATCCGGCGCACTGTTTGGCGGCGCAGCCTGCTCTGGTGTCGGCCCCTGATCTACGGGAGCCTGATCCGTCGGAGCGCCCACAGCTGCTGAGGGCTTGTCCATCGACTGGTCCTGCGCCACCAGCGAAGTGCCGGCCCCGAGCATCATTGCGCTCGTCAACACGGCGCTAAGAAGCGTTTTAGATAATTTGGTTTTCATAGTGTTCCCCCGGTTCCTACTAGATTGAACACAGGGAACGTGAGAGAGTTCCGTTCTTTTGATTGACTTACACCGGTTGATTTCAGCCAGGCAGTGGTTGATTTCGCGCAATTTACCGTAGCTGCGAAAAAAATATTCTTGTTAAAGTTAGGCTCTCACGTTCCGGGTGTTTCCATTTATGAAGATACGTTTGACTGGACCATAAGACTAACTGATCGCCGCGGGAGTGAGTTGCAGATCTTCTTCGAGCCGGTGCTTGGGTCTTATGCCCTGCTTCCCGAGTTCGCTGTGATAGTTTTTCACCGCTTCTTCCGGTTCTATTTCTCCGTCAGCGATCAGGCGCAGCATGCGGATGAATTCCAGGGGATGCTCGGAATCTTTAATCCTCCGGCCAAACAGCGCGACTCTGGCCCCGTGCTTACGGCCTTCGGCCAACAGTTTGAAGGCGTCATAAGTCGTTCCGCTGCTGCCTCCGAGTATGCCGACGACAACGGAGGGATCGTAGGCCACCAACTCTTCGAGAGGTCCCGGCCCGAAGTAGGGGATTTTCAGAAACAGCGGCCGTCCACTGGAAGGCACGCCCGCCAATGCCCGCACAATCTGGTCATTCACGAAGGCCGGCACTTCTTCGGAAGTCAGCCCCGCGTTCGGAGAATTCGGGGCAAACACTTCGAGAAAATAATGGAAGCCGCATTTCTCGGCCTCGGCCCGGAATTCGCGAAACGCGCGCAAGCTCCGCAGATCGGCTTCCAGATCGTTGTTGAATGTCATTGAATACAATCCCAGGTTGACCACCGGCGCGCCTTCGCGAGGTGCGGTGAGGCTGCCAAACTGCGCCTCCCGAATGTAAGCCGTAGCGAACGGCGCGGAGGGTGACTCGCGATAGCGGGCCCCGCGCTGGCACCAGATGTCCGTAGCATCGTTGATGCGCACCGCGGGAGTGACATGGGTATCGTCGAAAAGGCGCTCCTTGTGCGCCAGTGTGTCCACCGTCGACGCTGATGCCAACAATACATCGACAAAGCCCTGGCGCACGACCGCGCGGATCTCTTCCAGGAACGCGGGCGCCGATCGAAAACCCTGGCCCGAGCGAGCTTTGCCAAAGCTCGGAATACCCCAGGACATGTCGGCGTCGCGGGCATCGGCAAGGATAAAAGTCCGGCCGGAGGGATTGGCGCGAATTGCCGCCAGCTTTGCGAACAGCGAGTCCACACTCATCCTTTGTTTAGTCCTCGGCCACTGCAGAGTGATTGAAGGAAAGAGAAAATCTGGTGCGCCCGGAGAGATTCGAACTCCCGACCTATTGCTCCGGAGGCAATCGCTCTATCCATCTGAGCTACGGGCGCCCGCGGTCATTTCAGTTTACATGGGAGGGTTGGGAGGCATCAATGCGGGCTCTGCGGGGGGCGAAAACCGGCAGCAGTTCAGGCGTGGACCCGCAAAGCCGGTTCCGCAGATGTGAAGACCGTCGCTGTGCGCTGGTGCGAACTTTTATTCTGAACTTCTGTTCCGGGCCTTCCGAGTTCGGAATCGTTAGTAGCGGCCTCGTCCGCCGCCGCGGCCGCCACGGTCTCCGCCGCGATCGCCGCCTCGGCCTCCGCGGTCGCGTCCACCGCCGCCGGCGTGTTCGGTTTTGGGTCGGGCTTCGTTCACGTTGAGCGTGCGTCCACCGACCTGCGAGCCATTCAACGCAGTGATGGCCTTTTCGCCATCCTCGTTGCTGGCCATTTCCACAAAGCCGAATCCGCGCGAGCGTCCCGTATCGCGGTCGGTCATGATGCTGACGCGGTCCACTTGACCGTGAGGCTCAAACATCTGCCGCAGTTCTTCTTCCGATGTGTTAAAGCTCAAGTTGCCTACAAAAATATTCTTCACGCCTCTGCCTCTGCATTGAGCTGTCAAAAGTGCAAGCTCGATGCGGCGGACTGGCAGGTCGGAGACACCTTCCTGAAAATCGGGACCGGAGCTGGCGAACAGTCGAATGCGGCACGAAGTATAGCAGGTTTGTCAAACTGGCTGGTTAATTGGTACTGTTACGGTTTGAAATCCACACAGTAGGCCGTTTCCAGCTTTAATCGGAATCCCTGAGACAGCCGTGCTTGCGCTGGTGAGAATGCAACTGAGATAGAATTCTGTTTAGCTTCGCTTTTGCCTTGTCGCCTGCGGACTTGGAGTCATATTGAGCGTCCGAAATGTCTTTGTAGACTTGCTCGACCTTCCGTTCTAATTCCTCGCGTACGTCACAAGGTTTCATGCGTTTTTCGCTTCTTGCCTTTGCTGATTGTCACGAAACTATGATGCCACAAGCGGGGCGAATCGCGTGCAGGCTATGGACTTCAAACTGTAACAGTACCGTTTAATTCAGCATGTTGACGGCTGGCTTTCAC
>JBAUYE010000302.1:0-3283 GCA_049584615.1 Candidatus Sulfotelmatobacter sp. | reverse complement strand
GAACGCTGTCCAACTTTTGTGTCAGCCATTTACCCTGCGGGCCGGAGACTTCGTCCAGCGAACTGTCGAGCACCAGTATCAGCGTGTTGGCGGCGCGTACGGAATAGTACCGGCTGTTCTTTAAATCAGGAAAGCGCTCGAAATAGTTGGCCAGAGCAATTTTTTCATCACCGTGAAGATCGTGGTTGCCCAATGCCGGGTAAACCGGAATCTTGTCAGTGCGCCACACCGCGGTTTCTGTGTCCCACACCCTCCAGTCATCTTTGTCGTAGCCGTTGTAGACGATATCCCCGGTAAAGCAAATAAACGCGGGATTGGTCTCAGCAATCGCCTTGACCAGCGCCTGCCGGACCGCCGGATTCGCCGCCTGAGTGTCTTTGGGATCGTGGAACCGTGCATCGCCATAGGCGACGAAGTGGAAGGGCGTGCTTATCTGGAACTGCAACTCCACCGGTTCGGCTTGCGGAGCCGATTGGGAATGCGAGCGGGAGCACGCAGCACACGCCAGAAGAAGAATCATCGGCAATTGTCGACAAAGTTTCATTGAATAATCCGCGACTGGCGGCCCACGACCAGCACTTCAAACTGCCCCGCTTCGACAGTTGACAGGAAGAGACGATGTGTTTTTGGGTCCAGCGCCATCGTCTTCGCCTTGGGCAAGGTCTTCACACTCTCGACGACCGAGTACCTATCCGGACTATCCTCATGAACCACCGTGATCGTGCCTTCCCCGTTGGAATTAAAAACCAGGCGAGACTCAGGATCGAAGGCGGTGGCGTCCACGTGATCGCCGATGGGCAGGGTTGTGATCACTTGCCCGGTATCAGCATTCACCACGGCCATTACCTTGCTGCGGCAGCCGATAAACAATCTACGACTTGTCCGGTCCATCGCGATGCTCGAAGGCGACGAACAAGGCGCGGTCGGCCATCGCTGCTCAACTTTCAACGAGCGCGCATTAATTTTCAGAATCAGGCCCGCATCTTCGAGATTATTGTAAACATACCCTGACCCATCGGCGACCGCAAACTCCGGCCCACCGCCGAGCTCGGCCGTTCCCACGACTTTTCCCGTGGCAGCGTCGATGACAGATGCGCTGTTGCTGTCACCATTAAAGGCGAAAACGCGGGACGTGGCAGGATCGTAAATAATTGCGTCAGGTTTCTTACCAACCGGGACTTCGGCGACTGCCTTCAGTGTCTTCAAATCGAAAATCGTGACGGTTGAAGACTCGCCGTTGCTCGCGAATCCCCGCCCCAGTTCCGGAGCGATGGCGATGCCATGCACGCCGAGGGTATTCTCGACCTTGCCGACGATTGCGCCTGAATCGACATCGAGCACTTCCACCTGGGTTCCGTGGGAGACGTACAGACGCCGCGCAGCTTCGTCGACCGCAAGGTAATCCCAGCTCCCGTGGCCGGGAATAAGGACTTTCTTGGTAATCGCAAACTCGCTCGCGGATGCTGGGCATGGATTCGTGAGAGCAAATCCTAATGTCAAGACACCCACAAACAGCGCGAGGCTCTTGATGGTCAGGTCGTGATGCGGGTGCTTCTTCATCTGCATAAGGCTCCTTAGATCTTTCCGCGCAGTGAGTCTGCGATCATTCGTCTCACGGCACAATCCCGTATGGCCGAGCATAAGTTTGCCTGAACGAAGCGCGAACTTCATGTCGGAGTGCGTTCCGCGCTCGGATGAATTACTCCCGGTGCGGTTCCCAGCGCAAGCCGAAGGAATAGGTCGGCCTGTAATACTCGCGTTGCGTAACGTACCACGGGCTGCCGTCGTAGAAGCCGAAGACCATGTCGGTGAGGTTCAGGCCTTGCCAGAGCACGGTGAAGCCCTTCCCCACGCGGTAGCTGGCCTGCGCGTCGACCTGCAGATGCGCATACAGGTAATTGTCGCCGAGCGGTCCCTTTGGACCGAGCATGGCGGGATCTTCACAAACGCCCAAGGTGTTTTGCGCCTGCGTGCATTGCTCCCACTGGTACTGGTAGATGCTCGCACTGTTATAAGTGGCTCCCAGCCGCGCCGAGAAGCGGCCCCGGTCGTAGCTGGGGCTGAGATTCCAGATAGTCGGTGTCTGGCGCTGCAATGCCGGATTGTCGTTTCGCAGGGGCAGTGTGCCGGCGCTTGAGCCAGTCTTGCTATAGTTCGCCATGATGCCGAAGCCGCTCCAAGGGCCATGCAGGAATCCGAGATGTTGGATGTAGGAAAACTCTACACCGTACAGCTTCGCGTTGACTCCGTTAATGATGTAGGAAAAATTGTCACCAAGGTATTGTGGATACTGTGTTCCCTGGTAGTTTGGATCGAGAAGGTAATAAATGGGCTGGCTCAACTGCTTATAGAAGAAGCCAGCCTGTATTTCGCCATACGGCTTCAGGTAGTGCTCGTAGAGCACGTCGTAATCGTTGGCGTGCTCCGGCTTCAGATTGGGGTTGCCGACAGATACCGTGTACGGGTTCGTCGTCTGATCTACGGTGACGTAAGGGACAAGATCGTAAGGATTAGGCCGGGAGATTCCGCGTCCGTAAACGGCGCGAATGTCGGAATCGTCGGTGATCCGGTAGCGGAGTTGCAGACTGGGAAGGGGATCCCAGTACCAGTTGTTCGCTGGCGTGGGTGTTGTAACAGCAGAGAGAGTGGGGTTGAGATTGGGGTTGGGTTGACTCTGAGTCTGGGTTACCACGTAACCGAGTATGTCGAGCTGTGTGGCCTCGATGCGCAGACCGGTCTGCAGGCGAAAACGTCCAAATTCGATCGTATTCATCGCGTAAGCCGCCGAGACCCGCTCGGTCAAGTCGAAGTTCGCCGAGTCCGAAGTGAATTGGGTTTGCTCTTGATCCAGTGGCATGACGCCTTCGAGATTGTTAATGTCGCCAGCGATTTTGGAGAAAGTAGTCACCGGTCCGTAGGGCGGGTAAGCTCCAAAGTAGTAGTGCGGATTCGTGAATCCACTCAGATATTGCGTCATCAGCGGCGTGCACATGCATTGATTGATTCCGGGGCAAGCCGCCGGCGGTGCCAGGGGATTACCAGCCGTCATAAAAAGGGTCTGGTCATACACTGGCGAATAAGCGTCCTGCCCCTTGTGCGCGTTGCGCTCCTTGAATCCAAACTCGAACGTTGAGAAATGCGAACCGACGTGATAATTTCTGGCGTAGGAAATAGCCCCCTGCAGGTTAACCTGGGAGGTGTTTCCAATTGTTGTATTGATGTCCTCCAGGCTCCATTGGTTCGGATCGAAGGTTGGGGAGCCGAAGCAAGATGGGTCCCATTG
>JBAUYE010000301.1:0-7663 GCA_049584615.1 Candidatus Sulfotelmatobacter sp. | reverse complement strand
CATGGAAGCATGGCGACAGTGGCTAACTCGGTAGGGAGATAAAATCTTGTCCAACGAAAAAAAAAACAATCCACTTGACTCCGACCGGCCTTCTCATGGAAGGCGATTTCACTCATTGACCCCACTGTAAGAGTAAAACGCAATAATTACATCATCGACTCATCGACTGACCGAACGACGGGATCAGAACAACACCTCCGTACCCATGAATCTCGGCCCGGGGACGCGACTCGTCGATTAATGGGCGTCCCTCGTTACTGTGCTTCAGCATGGGATGTGCCTGTTCGCTTGCGTTCGGTATTCTTTGATCTAGACCGAAGCCAAGGTCTGTCAATGGCACAGAGAAATTTTGGCCGCTAATCTCTTTGCCCGAATCCCCTTCTGGGCAGTCCTCACGGAGGGGGGATCACTGTTGGCGTCCTGACGTCGGGCTCCGTTCGTTCGTGACTCTCTTCTTCCATTAACCACCGGCGTAATTGCAGAATGTCGTTGGCGCGAACGATACCGACGGGTTTGGAGCTCTCGTGAGATTCGACAACAATTACGTTTTCGACATTTTTCAGAAGCATTTCCCGGTTTACAAGGTCGACCAGTTCGCCCGGGTAGGAGCGAACGTAGTCCTGCCGGGCCAACTCTCGCATCGTGAAATGGTGGTCTTGCGTGTCAACCTTCAACAGGTCGTGGGGCTCGACGATGCCTAAAAGCGTTCCATCTTTTTCTACGACTGGCAGCAGTTCCATGTTTTCGGGCGCGAACTTCGCCAGAATCGTACGCAGTTCCACGTCGGCCTGAATGGTAGAGAATTGCTTGCGCATGACCTCGTCAATCCGCGCCCGCATCAGCACGGGCACGGAGTAATCCTGAAGCACAATCAACCCTCGTTTTACAAGCTTTCCGGTCATGATCGAATCACGGCTAAATAGACGCACGAATCCGTCGGCAATCATGACACAGACGATAAGTGGAAGCAGCGAATTTGGATTGTGGCTGAGCTCGAACAGGAACACGATACTCGTGAATGGAGCCCGCGCAATACCCCCAAACACGCCTGCCATTGCCGCCAACGCGTAGAATGCGGGGTTGCTGACTAGATGCGGAAAGAAATGCTCGCAGCCGATGGCATAAGCCCCTCCGATACCACCTCCCACAATCAGGGAAGGCGCAAAGACACCACCAGTCGTCCCTGAGCCAAGAGAAATCACCAGCGCCCAGAATTTCGCTATGGATACCCCCAGCAGGTTTGCAGGTGTTAACCGATTATTTAACATGTCACGAATGGTGTCGTAACCAGTGCCGAAAACCTGCGGGTAGAAGTATCCAATAACGCCTAAAATGGCAGCGCCGATGGCGGGCGACCATACGAGCGCGCGCTTGAACGGGAGATGATCGAAGAAATCTTCGACCCAGAAAAGCGCTCGGATCATCGCGATGCCGACCATACCCATCAGAATGCCCATTACGCCAAATAGCCACAGCTCATTCATGCCGGTCAGTTTGTAGGCTGGCATAGGGAATAGCGGCGCCCACCCCACAAAGTGGATACGAACTCCTGTAGCGACCGCGGCCGCTAGAGACACAGGAATGAACGAGCGTGCCCTAAGCTCAAATAGCAGCAGCTCCACCGCCACCAGAATTCCGGCCAGCGGGGCCGTAAACGTCGCAGCCATTCCCGCCGCAGCCCCCGAGGCGAGCAAAACTCGCCTGTAATAAGGAGTGAGCCCCACCGCTTGGCCAAAAAGCGATCCCACCGCAGCACCCGTCTGAATGATGGGGCCTTCCGCCCCAAACGGTCCGCCGGTTCCGATAGCCAGAGCGGTCGCCAGCGGCTTCAAAAATGCCACGCGCAGCCGCATCCTGCTGTGGCTGAATAGCACCGCCTCCATCGCCTCAGGGATGCCGTGGCCTTTGAGCGTGGGCTCCCAGTAGTGGACCATGAGCCCCACAATCAATCCCCCTATCGTGGGGACGGCTATCACCCAGAGACCCAGATGATTGTGCTCCGGGCTGGTGATGGCGAAAGAGAGTTTCCCGTAGAAGCACAAGTTCGTAAAGAGATAGATGAGTTCGAGCAGGCCTTCGGCAACCAGGCCGCCGATCAGGCCAATCAGCAAGGCATAAACGGAGATCTTAATGACTTCAGGCTCCAGGGCAATTCCGAAGTTGCCCTTTTTGGGCAGCTTTGAGTGTCTGGCCTCGGTTTCCGAAAGTGGAGATTCAGCCATCAGCCACCTCCTACGGCATCTGCAATCGCACTACATAGGCTATCGAAGGCGTTGACCTGGAGAAGGCCAGAGACCGGTCGACCTCTCCGCGTGTTGGAGTTGTAACTTGATGAACATCGGGCAGTGCAATCAGATCGTTTCATCTGCAGAGTCCAATGCATCCTCGCCCCGGGTCTTTAAAGCTTCCAGGATATCTGTCTTGGTGACGATGCCTTCCAATGTTTTGCTCGCTGACGTAACCAGAAGCATGGGTCGCGTTCGCTCGCTCAGCAGCAAGCGCAGGGCTTCCATGACGTCACAATCTGGAGGTATCCGGATGATTCCTCGATCGGTGACGTCCGACACGGTGGTCTTCGTCCACCTTTCCGCTCCGATTCGCGTCAGCGACCATGACGGAATGATTCCGACTACGCTGTGACCCTCCATTACTGGAAAGCTTGTGTGACGATAATGGGGTGAGATGGCGTTCGCGAATTCGCGCAAACTCAGACTAGCCTGTACAGAAACGACCTGCCGTTGCATGATTTCACTGACTCTGATGGCCTTGAGTTCACGCACACGGACACCTTCATGCAAGCGCTGGTCCGCTGAAACGGAAGCGTCGCCGGAAACCGAATACGCGACGGCGGATCCGATCAACGCCGGTATGATAAAAGCGTGACCGCCGGTGGCTTCTGCCACGAAGACAACGGCGGCAAGGGGCGTCTTATAACCGGCGGCGATGAACGAGGCCATGCCCACCGCGGCGTACAGTTCGAGCGAGGAACTGCGGACTATGAGCTGGCCAAACGCGGTTCCGAAAGCTCCTCCAGTAAGGAACAGCGGCACGAACATGGCGCTTACTCCACCTGAGGCTAGCGAGAATATAGTTGCTCCCAACTTGAGCACGCCAAAAGCGATGAGTTCCGATGCGGAATGTTGCCCGCTTAGAATCTGCCCCACGGCCTCGTAGTTCGGGCCAAGAGGCACCAGCGATCCCTTGAAAGCCTCAACAAAGAGCAGCCCGCAACCACCAGTCAGTACGCCTCCCACTAGAAGTTTCATCCAGTGCGGCCAAGTCCGCTTCACTGCAAAGGCACGGGCGCGGCGGAAGGTAGTGGCAAAAGTCATCGCGATGAGGCCTATCGCCAGTCCAAGCAGCGCGCACCAGATGAGATCCCTCCCGGTAAACGACACCGGGCTGGCAAAGTCAAAAATCGGCGCGGCCCCAAGGAAAAAAGCAAGTGTTACATAGGAGACCACAGAGGCGATTAGAGAAGGCAGTAGCGCTTCATGTGCGAGGTCGTCTCGGTACGGCATTTCAAGCGCAAAAACCAAGCCTGTCAATGGCGCGCGGAACACAGCGGCCATCCCCGCCGCTGCACCGCTAATAAGCATGATGCGCCGATCGCGCGGCTCCAGATTGAAACGTCGCAGCTTGGCCCACAACCATGAGCCAATTGCACCCCCGCCATAGATACTAGGCCCTTCGAGAGCGGCGCTGCCTCCGAACCCCACGGTGGTGACCGCTGCGAGAAGCTTCGCAAAAAACGGCCGGATGTCAATATCGCCCTGATGATAGTGGTAGGAACGAACAATCTCTTCCGTGGAATGTTCGTCGGGATCCGGCGTCAGAAACTGCATAATAAGACCTGTGACCAAGAATCCCAGCCCCACTCCCGGCACAATGGCCCAGTGGTGCTGGAGATAGTAGCTGAGCACTAGGGGCCACAATTTCCGCAGAATGATGACAACGATGCCCGTGATCACCAGGCCGGTCGTCAGGCCGATCAATGGTGCGATGATGAGCCACTTACGGAGATCCCGCGCATAGACCGCCGTGAGATCCTCATGGACCAGCGGCAGATACTTACGAAGAGCAGGATGCCGCAAAAGCCAGTTCGTTCTCCGTGTTGGTTTTGTAGCGTCGTTGCTCATGATTCGTGCTCCGTGGACGATCGCTGCTGCAACTTCCTGGTCAGGGGTCCTGCCCGCACACGCTTCATCTCGTCCTTGTGAAGTAAGGTCAGCTTGGACAGGATCTCCTTGCCGCGCGGCGTCAGGGACACCATAACCATCCGCCGGTCGGAGGTTGCGTTTCTCCGGCGTACGAGTCCGCTTTGCATCGCGCGCTCTACCAGCCCTACAACCGAGTTGTTCTTCTCTTGCAGAAATTCAGCAAGTTCCGAAATCGTAGCGGTACCGCACTCCGTAAATCCGGCAACCCCGAGCATCAATTGATGCTGCTGTGGAGTCACGCCGCAGTCTCGCGCTGCATTCTCACTAAAGCGGAGAAACCGGCGCAGGGTATAGCGAAACGAGGCAAGGTCCTGAATGGTTTCCTTATCAACAAACGGCTTCGTGGTTTTCGGACTTCCTAAGGTAATGGAATCAGGGCGCATGACAAGTAGATCGCACTACGATCTAATATACATCCTACTACGATCTGTTTTCAAGTTGGAGGAGAATGACCACCACTCGCTCTTATGCATGCTGAAGGTCGAACTTCATGGTCAGCTCTGGCCGACGGACAGTTGACTTCTTAACAGCTGTGCCGCTTCGAGAAGTTTTGTGGCTGGTCTCGTCTCCATGTATCGCGCCCATGTTGAATTTGAGGCCCGTTCTGTTTCCGCTTGCCACGCGCGTCCTCTCCGGTGCAGATCAGTCGGAGAGGGCGCGCAAGATGGCAGAACGACGGACGCCTGCAGCGTTTCTTACTCGACGGGCAGTTCCCAGATTCTGCCCGAATGCGTTCCGGGTTCGTTCGCTACTTTGGCCCGTTAAGGAAAAATCGGCGCCCGCAGATGCCAGGCACACCAATGTCCCTGCAGCATCCTGCATCTTGTCATTGTGTCGTTCCCCAAGCAATCGAAGGCTGGTAGGGCGATGCAAGCAAATCTTAACGCTTCGACTTCATTGCCCACCGCATCTAAGCATTTGTAAAAAGATATGATCCGAATCATTACCGTTGAACGGGAATATGGCTCGGGAGCGGCTCGGATTGCCGAAAAGCTCGCTGCCCGACTGGGTTGGAAGCTTTGGGACCAATTGCTCACACGAGAGATCGCCCGCCTCGCGCACTGTGAGCAGTCCGCAATTGAGAAGCGTGAAGAGCGCCGGGACCCGCTCTACTACCGTCTGCTCAAGTCCTTCGCGCAAGGAAGCTATGAGGGCAGCAGTACTAGCGTGCCTGTGGATGCGCTAGACGCCGACGCCATTGTTCGGATCTCTCTGCGCGTAGTCGGACAAGCTGCGGCCTCAGGAAAGTGTGTAATTGTGGGAAGAGGATCGCAGCACTTCCTTCGCGCCCGTGCTGACACTCTGCGTTTCTTTCTATACGCCTCTAGAGAGGAAAAAATACGGCGCCTAGTTGCGCAGGGCCATACCGAAGGCGATGCAGAAACGCTAGTGAATACGATTGACTGTGAGCGCGCTGCGTTCATCAAGCGTTACTTCCACGCCCAGTGGCCCAACCGTTCGATATACCATGCCATGATCAATACTGACTCGGGGGACGAAACAGTGATTCAGGCGATCTTGAGCTTCCTCCAACAACCCCATGAACACCTTGAATCATCACGATCGAGCGTGCTGTAAGGCGGCGCATTGCTTCTTTCGCGCGAGATCTTTGGAGAAATTGGGTAGGAAAACGAGAGGCTTTGGTCCGTCATGCTTCTCCTTCCAGTCTTCATACGAAGTCAAGCCGACCCAGGTGTACCGACCATGAACCTCCTTTCTTGCTTTGTGCGGCCGATCTCCTCCTCGTACCCGAGTATCGAGTAATATATGGCCCGATCGAAGAATTGATTGAGCATCTGCTGTACCTCCAGCTCTCCAAAGAGTTCAAAAATGTTGTCGACAAAGGACTCTCGTTGCAGGAAATGCCACAAATGATTGCGGCTGATTACCAAGACCCATACCAACTGACAAAGGCGGACCTCCTGCGCGGCGCGGCGCGCCGCAATCATTCGGAATCGCTTCCCGATATCGTCCTCCTTCTTTTGTAGTAACCACTCTTCCAAGTTGCGGTATACCTCAACCGCTGCCAAGCGCAACTCATCGCGCGGAATCCTCTTGAAGTCAGAAGTACGCTCGGAATCCCGAACCTGTTGAGTTAGCCCAAGGGCTAACTCCTCGGAATGCCTTTCTATGAGACGTACCAGTCTAAGACTCAACATTTGCCTTGCTCCTTTGGCCTGTACTTGGGGGCGGCATGCTGCGAGGTGTTGTCGCAAGTCGTGTCTGCATTGTCTACTGCCAGCGTTGGCCGCATGGATTAACGGTTGCGGCATCGCCCATATCGCCACCTCGTTCGACGCCATTGTGAAGACGAACGAGGGCCACTTTGTCTGCATGTGATTCACGAACGAGCGTCATAGTCAAAGCGCACGAGGCGCAGAGCCAGAAACACTCGATCTCTCGTGATAACGTCTCGTGGTGCTTCGGCCCCGACCCTTCGCCGGAAGACCCGTCGATTGTTTTCATTTCAAACTCGAAAAGCTTTCCTTCGTGCAAATACCGGAAAACCGCACGACACTTCGGATTGGCACATTTCGAAACCATAAGTTCACGGACAATTCGACCATTCAAATCTTGGAACGAATATTCCTCAGCGGCGATCACCCTCGAAGCAAGCTTCACAGTCTTCAGCCTTCGACGAAGTGAAGGAGTAGCAAAATCAACCCCAGAAGCACAATAGCGATTAAGACAACTGTCCACGGATACCTGGGCTCCGAAAGTTGTTGATCCTTTCCCGAATGCATATAGCTACTGTCTCTCCAGGTCACCAAGACCAGAATCTTTATCCAGTGTGGGCGCCACTGCCTGTCCGCATCTCCTCGATGTCGCTGGGCGTAACCCGCCGCCACCATTGATCGTGCTGATGGTGCGTCATCCGCAGCCGCTCCGCTATTTTGCCTACCCGCAGGTGGTGCGCTCAGGGTGGCTCTTTCAACGTAGGCGTCAACTGATCCTGCTGCGGCTCTAGTAAGGTGGCGCCCGACACTTGCTCGCTAAAGCGGAAAAAGCGACGGATCTGATAAAGCCCTCATAATCTTGCGCGGTGCGAGTTCTTTGCCTCAATTCAAGTCCTTCAATACCTATCGTAGCACGATATATAGAGCCCGGATGTAAAAATGGTGCCCAGGCCCGGCAATCTAAGTTATGCAGCCCAGCGAGAAGCAGCTGAAAACCTATTGGAGGCACGGTCTTCGTCGCTTCCGCCACGACATGAAGTCCTTACTGGTTCACGGCAGATCCGACCTGAAGCACGCTCCTACATAGTTCATAAAGCGGGGTTGCCTCCGCTATTGTTGCTTCCAGGTGTGGGGGACAGTAAGCCCTGGCGCCTACCCGTTGGAGGGGATGTTTTTCTGAGGCTCCGCTAACTGGTGAAACATCCCCATTACACTCATTGACCCAGGGCAGCCCAACTCCTCAAGGCCACGCCATGAGGCCTGCTG